>JBOFFO010000220.1:0-2160 GCA_051648665.1 Beijerinckiaceae bacterium
GGCAACGCAGTTTACTGGATGCTGATCCAATACGCCTGAAGAAAATGCCGCGCTCGCAAAGGCGCGGCATTTTCACTCATCCATCTTCAGCGCAGCGATAAATGCTTCCTGCGGAATCTCGACCTTGCCGAACTGGCGCATGCGCTTCTTGCCCTCTTTCTGCTTGTCAAGCAGCTTGCGCTTGCGGCTGGCGTCGCCGCCATAGCATTTCGCCGTCACATCCTTGCGCAGGGCGCGCACGGTTTCGCGCGCGATGATCTTGCCGCCGATCGCCGCCTGAATCGGGATGACGAACATGTGCGGCGGGATCAAATCCTTCAGCTTCTCGCACATGGCGCGGCCGCGCATGTCGGCGCGGGTGCGATGGACAAGCATCGACAGCGCATCGACCGCCTCGCTGTTCACCAGCATCTGCAATTTCACGAGGTCGCCCTCGCGGTAATTGGTGAGCTGGTAATCGAAGGAGGCGTAGCCCTTGGAGATGGATTTCAGCCGGTCATAAAAATCGAACACCACTTCGTTGAGCGGCAGATCATAAACCAGCTTGGCGCGCTGGCCGATATAGCCGAGATCGATCTGCTCGCCGCGCCGGTCCTGACACAGCTTGATGACCGAGCCGAGATATTCATCGGGCGTGAGAATGGTGGCGCGAATCCACGGCTCGTCGATGCGCTCGATCTTCATCACATCGGGCATATCAGCGGGATTGTGGAGATCGATCTCACTGCCGTCGCGCAGCTTGATCTTGTAAATCACGGAGGGCGCGGTCGCGATCAGGTCGAGATTGAATTCGCGGCTCAGGCGCTCCTGAATAATTTCGAGATGCAGCAGGCCGAGAAAGCCGCAACGGAAGCCGAAGCCGAGCGCCGCTGAGGTTTCCATCTCGAACGAGAAACTCGCGTCATTCAGGCGCAACTTGCCCATCGCCGCGCGCAGATCTTCGAATTGCGCTGCATCGACCGGGAACAGGCCGCAGAACACCACGGGCTGCGCCGGCTTGAAGCCCGGCAGCGCCTGCGCCGTCTTGCGGCGCGTTTCCGTGATGGTGTCGCCGACGCGGGTGTCGGCCACCTGCTTGATCTGCGCCGTGATAAATCCGATCTCGCCGGGGCCAAGCTGCTCGACATCCTGCATTTTCGGCCGGAACACGCCAATTTTATCGACGGAATAATTGGCGTCCGTGCCCATCATGGTGATGGCGGAATTTTTCTTCAACACGCCATCGATAATGCGCACGAGCACGACGACGCCGAGATAGGCGTCATACCAGCTATCGACGAGCATGGCTTTCAATGGTGCTGACGCATCGCCCTTCGGCGGCGGCAGGCGCGTGACGATGGCCTCCAGCACGCCTTCGATATTCAGGCCGGTCTTGGCGGAAATTTCCACAGCGTCGGAGGCATCAAGGCCGATGACCTCCTCGATCTGCTCTTTCACGCGCGCCGGTTCGGCGGCCGGCAGATCGACCTTGTTGAGGACCGGCACAATCTCATGGTTGGCGTCGAGCGCGTGATAGACGTTGGCGAGCGTCTGCGCTTCCACGCCCTGCGACGCATCGACCACGAGCAGCGAGCCTTCGCATGCTGCCAGACTGCGGGAGACCTCGTAGGCAAAGTCCACATGGCCGGGCGTGTCGATCAGGTTGAGGATGTAATCCTTGCCGTCCTGCGCGCGGTAATGCAGCCGCACCGTCTGCGCCTTGATGGTGATGCCGCGCTCGCGCTCGATATCCATGGAATCGAGCACCTGCTCGACCATCTCGCGACTGGTGAGCGTGCCGGTGTGCTGGATCAGCCGGTCAGCCAGCGTCGATTTGCCATGGTCGATATGGGCGACGATGGAGAAATTGCGGATGTTGGGAATGGGCGCAGCGGTCATGGCCTGCCCTTATCCGGGCCGGCCGCCGATGGGAAGGGGTGTTAACCCTGTATGACCGCCACGCGCCGCTTCACTGGCTGAGGCTCAGGCCGGTTTCCTTGACGAGGTCCGCCCAGCGCTTCGATTCCGCCGTCATGAAGGCACGGAACTCGTCCGGCGTGTTGCCGATCATGACCGCGCCTTCCTGCTCCAGACGGGGGCCAAGGTTCGGCGATTTCATGGCGGCCAGCGTCGCCTCGCGCAGCTTTGCCACGACCGGTGCCGGCGTGCCTTTGGGCACCA
>JBOFFO010000221.1:0-1875 GCA_051648665.1 Beijerinckiaceae bacterium
TGCGCCCCATCAATGCGCTGGTGGATATTACCAATCTCATGACGTTCGACCAGAACCGGCCGCTGCATGTGTTCGATGCGGCGAAGGTGAAGGGCAATCTTGTCATCCGCCGCGCGAAAGCAGGCGAGAGCGTGCTGGCGCTCGATGGCCGCACCTATGCGCTGGAAGATTCCATGGTTGTGATCGCTGATGATCATGGCGTTGAATCCATCGCCGGCATCATGGGCGGCGAGGTGTCAGGATGCGATGAAAACACCACTGATGTGCTGATCGAGGCGGCGCTGTGGAACCCGCTGAATATCGCGCGTTCGGGCCGTGCGCTCGGCATCAATTCCGATGCGCGTTACCGCAATGAGCGCGGCATTGATCCCGCGTTCAACCGCGAAGGCATGGAAATGGCGACGCAGATGGTGCTGGATTTCTGCGGTGGCACGCCATCCGATGTTTTTCTCGCCGGTGAGATTCCCGATCCCTCGCGCATCATCGAATTTCCGTGGAGCGAGACCAAGCGGCTCACAGGGCTTGAAGTGCCGCGCGCGGAAGCGAAATTTATTCTCGAACAGTTGGGCTTCCATGTCTCCGGTCAGGCTGATCGGGTGAAGGTCGCGCCGCCCTCTTGGCGTGCGGATATTGAGGGCAAGGCCGATCTTGTCGAGGAAATCACCCGCATCGCCGGGCTGGATCGCGTCGAATCGCGGCCGCTCCCGCGCGAGGAAGCCGCTGTGGCCGTGCCGGTTCTCACGCTGCTGCAAAAGCGCACGCGGCTGGCGAAACGCACGCTCGCCGCGCGTGGCCTTGTCGAGGCGGTGACATGGAGTTTTATCGGCGCAAAAGACGCGGAAGCATTTGGCGCGGCAGGCGCAGCGGCACAACGGTTGAAGCTCGCCAATCCCATTGCCGCGGATTTGTCGGATATGCGGCCCTCGCTGTTACCGGGTCTGCTGAAAGCGGCGCAGCGCAATGCCGATCGCGGCTTCGGCGATGTTGCCTTGTTCGAGGTCGGCCAGATTTTTCGCGATGATGATGAAAAATCGCAATTCATGGCCGCTTGCGCCGTGCGCAGGGGGACAGCGCGGGGTGGCGGCGTGGGCCGCCATTGGGATGGCGCGGCCAAAAATGTCGACGTCTTCGATGCGAAGGCTGATGCGTTCGCGATGCTGGCGAGCCTCGGCATTCCCGTGGGCGGTTTGCAGGTTGTGCCGGGCGGGCCGGATTATTTCCATCCCGGCCGTTCCGCAAAATTGCAGTTCGGTCCGAAAATGATTGTCGGTGCGTTCGGCGAATTGCATCCGCGCACGCTGGCGGCGCTCGATGTGAAGGGGCCGGTGGTCGCGTTTGAAATCCTGCTCGACCTGCTGCCGCCGCCGAAGGCGAAGCCGACGAAAGTGAAGCCGAAACTGGGCTTGAGCGATTTCCAGCCCGTGACGCGCGATTTCGCTTTTGTCGTCGCGCGTGATGTCGCAGCGGGCGATCTCGTCAAAACCGCGCTGGCGGCGGAGCGCGCACTCATCACCGATGTTGGCGTGTTCGATATTTACGAGGGCGCCGGCGTTGGCGACGGCAAGAAATCGGTCGCGCTCGAAGTCACGCTGCAGCCGCGTGACAAGACGCTGACCGATGCGGAGATAGACGCCGTGGCGGCCAAGATCATCGCCGAGATCGGCAAGCGCTACAACGCAACGTTAAGGGCGTGAATGGATCATCACGCCCGCGCGCCGTCTGCAATTCCGCCACAGGATGGCGCTAACGGTAGCGGGCGGTGTTGGGTCAGGGAGCGGCGCGTGAAAAGGGTGTGGCGGTATCTCGTAGTGGCCGGTGTCATGGTGATGGCGCCTGTGGGCGCCAGCCAGCCCGCTGCGGCCGCGGCGGATTGTG
>JBOFFO010000222.1:0-6538 GCA_051648665.1 Beijerinckiaceae bacterium
CGCAACTGCGCTTTCTGCCCAAGCGCAGACCGATGCCGCAACTGGATTCGGCCTGCGCCCTGTCCCCGGTTATCAGGCGCGCCTCGCGGTGCGCGACAATGACGAAATCCGCTACGATGTGAACGCTGTTGCGGGCCGCCCCGCGCCTGCCGGCAGCCCTGAATTATGCCGCGTGCGTTTCACGGCGGAAACAAAAAATGCGGGCATGACGCGCAAGGCGCTTGATGCGATGGCGAATCCCGATTCGCCCCGCGCCGTCAATTTGCGCCGGGGCCTTGGCGTCGTCGCTGATCCTCTCGCGCCGAAGGCGATCCGCATGGGCCGCGCGCGCGGACTGGAGCTGACCGGCCCAGCGCGCGATGATGGCGGCATGCTGTTTTTCTCCGCCGCCGATGTGCCCACGGGACGTGTGACGATTTTATGCATCGTCGCCTCCGCCGATTACCCCGCCGCCCTGCCGCAATTGCGCGCGCTGCGCGCTGCAATCAAATTACCCCGATGAATTGAGGATTGACCGATGCCCTTCCGCACCCTTGATGACGCTGATGTGAAAGGAAAGCGCGTGCTTGTGCGCGTCGATCTCAACGTGCCGATGGAGAACGGCAAGGTCACCGACGCGACGCGCATCGAACGCATTCTGCCAACGATTCAGGAAATTTCAAAAAAAGGCGGCAAGGTCATTCTGCTCGCCCATTTCGGCCGTCCCAAGGGCGTCGATCCGAAGGAATCACTCAAACCTGTTGCTGAAGAGCTGGCGCGCCATCTGCACAAGCCCGTGGCCTTCGCCGCCGATTGTATCGGGGATGCTGCCGCCGCCGCAATTTCCACGATGAAAGACGGCGATATTCTCTGCGTGGAAAATACCCGCTTTCATAAGGGCGAGGAAAAGAACGAGCCGGAATTCGTCAAGGCGCTCGCCGCCAATGGCGACATTTATGTGAACGACGCCTTTTCCGCCGCGCACCGCGCGCACGCCTCGACCGAGGGCATCGCGAAAATCCTGCCCGCCTTTGCCGGTCGCACCATGCAGCAGGAACTCGAAGCGCTGCACAAGGGACTCGATAATCCGAAAAAGCCGGTGATCGCCATTGTCGGCGGCGCGAAGGTTTCCACCAAGCTCGATTTGCTTGGCAATCTCGTCAAGAAGGTCGATGCACTTGTCATCGGCGGCGGCATGGCGAACACCTTCCTGCACGCGCAGGGCAAGAAAGTCGGCAAATCCCTGTGCGAGAAAGACCTCGCCGACACCGCCCGCGCCATCATGGCGAAAGCGGAAAAAGCCGGCTGCGCGATCATCCTCCCGGTCGACGCCACCATCGCCTACCATTTTGAAGCGAACGCGCCGCACCAGCATTACGGCATCAACGCTATTCCCGATGATGCGATGATTCTCGATGTTGGCCCGCAATCGATCGAGCGCATCGCCGGCGCGATTGACGATGCGGCCACGCTGATCTGGAACGGCCCGCTCGGCGCGTTTGAACTGACGCCGTTCGATACCGGCACAAAAGCTGCGGCGCGCCACGCGGCGAAACTCACCAAGGCCGGAAAATTGATTTCCGTCGCTGGTGGCGGCGATACGGTGGCAGCCCTCAATCAGGCCCATGTCGCCGATGATTTCACCTATATTTCCACTGCCGGCGGCGCGTTCCTGGAATGGATGGAAGGCAAGCCGCTTCCGGGCGTGGAAGCCCTCAAGAAATAATCGCTTTCAATTCAGGAGAAAGAAATGGCCCGCATCACCCTTCGCCAGTTGCTCGATCACGCCGCCGAACAGGATTACGGCGTGCCGGCCTTCAACATCAACAATATGGAGCAGGCGCTCGCGATCATGGACGCGGCGAATGCGACGGATTCGCCTGTGATCATTCAGGCGAGCCGCGGCGCGCGCTCCTACGCCAACGACATCATGCTCAAGCACATGATGGATGCGGTCACGGAAATTTATCCGCATATTCCGGTCTGCGTGCATCTCGATCACGGCAATGAGCCGGGCACCTGCATGACCGCCATTCAGGCGGGCTTCACCTCGGTGATGATGGACGGTTCGCTCAAGGCCGATGGCAAGACACCGGGCGACTGGGATTATAATGTCGGCGTGACAAAAACCGTCACCGACATGGCCCATCTCGGCGGCATTTCCGTCGAAGGTGAACTCGGTGTGCTCGGCTCGCTCGAATCCGGCATGGGCGACAAGGAAGATGGCCATGGCGCAGAAGGCAAACTCAGCCATGATCAGCTCCTCACCAATCCCGATGAAGCGGTGAAATTCGTCAAGGAAACGAAGGTCGATGCGCTCGCCATCGCCATGGGCACGTCGCACGGCGCGTATAAATTCACGCGCAAACCCGACGGCAAGGTGCTGGCGATGCATGTGATCGAGGAAATTCATCGCAAGCTGCCGAACACCCATCTGGTGATGCACGGCTCGTCGTCCGTGCCGCAGGATTTGCAGGACATCATCAACGCCTATGGCGGCAAGATGAAGCCGACATGGGGCGTGCCGGTGGAGGAAATTCAGCGCGGCATCAAGCATGGCGTGCGGAAAATCAATATCGACACCGACAACCGCATGGCGATGACTGGCCAGATCCGCAAGGTGCTGCAGGAAAATCCCAGCGAGTTTGATCCCCGCAAATATCTGAAGCCCGCGATGGAAGCGATGACCGCGCTCTGCAAGCAGCGCTTCCAGGAATTCAACACCGCCGGGCAGGCCAGCAAGATCAAGCGAATCGCCACGCTCAGCGAAATGGCCAAGCAATATGCCAAGGGCGCGCTTGATCCGAAGATTGCCTGACCATTTTCAGTTACGATCTTGATATGAAGCGTCATGCCCGGACTTGTTCCGGGCATCCACGTCTTTAAAGTCAAAAAAATGTCCCAGCTCTTCTCCGCCATTGTCGCCGCGTTCGTCGGCTTTGCCGCCTCCGTCGCGCTGGTGCTGGCGGCGGCGCAGGCCATTGGCGCAACGCCAGCGCAAACCGTGAGCATGGTGGCTGCGCTGGGCATCGCCAAAGGCGCGGCCTCCATGCTGATGAGCTGGCGCTATCGCATTCCCATGATCTGCGCCTGGTCCACGCCGGGTGCTGCGCTGATTGCAGCCAGCGCCGGAATCAATATCCATGTCGCCATCGGCGCATATCTCGTCGCCGCCCTAATGATGATCGCCACCGCTTTGGTAAAACCCCTGGGCGCGCTCGTTGCACGCATCCCCATGGCGATTGCATCGGCGATGCTCGCCGGCGTCATCGTGCGTTTCGTCATCGCCGTGTTCGATGAAATGAAGAATGCGCCGCTGCTGGTTGGCGTTGCGCTGCTCACCTTTCTGGTGGTGCGCGTTTTTAATGCTTTCGCCGCCGTCATCGCCGCGCTGGCGGCGGGCGTGCTCGCCGCCTTTCTCACTGGCGCAGCGCAATGGCCGGCCAATATTGTGCTCACGCCGACGCTGCAATTCATCGCGCCGGAATTTCAGCTCGCCGCCATGATCGGCCTTGGCGTACCGCTCTATCTCGTCACCATGGCCTCGCAGAATTTGCCGGGCTTCGCCGTGCTGCGCGCGGCGGGCTATGAGCCGCCGGTGCAGGCGGCGCTCGGCATTACCGGCTTCGTGTCTCTGCTCACCGCGCCCTTCGGCGCGCATATGACAAATATGGCTGCCATTTCCGCCGCCATCTGCACCGGGCCAGATACGCATCCGGATAAAGGACAGCGCTGGAAGGCCGGCCTCTGGTATGGCCTTGTCTGGTTTGCGATTGCTGCCAGCGCCGGCCCCTTGCTCGCCATTCTGAAAGCCATGCCCAACGGGCTGATTATTGCCGTCGCCGGCCTTGGCCTGATTGGTTCGCTCGCCGGTGCTCTGGCGACAGCGATGCAGGAAGCGGATCAGCGCTTTGCCGCCGTCATCACCTTCGCGGTCGCGGCGTCAAGCCTCAGCCTGTTCGGCATAGGCGCGGCTTTCTGGAGTCTCGTGATCGGCCTGGCCGTGCTGGCGCTGGACAGGGCGGCGCAATTCGCGAAAAGAAAATCATGAGCAAAAAGCCTGTCCCGCCCCCACCCGAAGCACAGATTTATCTGGTCACGCCGCTCATAACTGATGCGGATGCCTTCGCCCCCGTGCTGGCGGAAACCGTGGCGCGCACGTCAGCCGCCTGCGTGCTGCTGCGGCTTGACGCGACGGAGGAGCGCGCGCTCATCAACGCCATCAAAATTCTTGCGCCCGTGGCGCAGGATCTCGGTGCGGCGGTGCTGGTCGAAAACAACCACCGCGTCGCGACGCGCGGCGGCGCTGATGGCGTGCATGTGACCGAAGGTGCGGAAACGCTGGCCGAGGCGATTGCAGCGCTCAAGCCCGATCGCATCGTTGGCGTCGGTCTGCTGCCGACCAAGCATGAGGCGATGGAGGCGGCGGAGCAGGACGTAGATTATGTCATGTTCAGCGAATCCGCCCACGAAGCGGGCGCAGAGACCGATCCCGCCCGGGCCGAGCGGGCGCAATGGTGGGCAGAGGTCTTTGAGATGCCCTGCGTCGCCTGCGCCGCCAATGTCGAGGAGGCAGCGACGCTGCGCCAAACCGGCGCGGAGTTTGTCGCGCTGGGGCCATGGGCCTTTCCGCCTGCAAAGGGCTGATGCGCGGCCGGCGGGCTTGACCGCAGGCAAAGCGCGCCCGACAAGCCGGAAAAACCCCTGTCAGGCGCCGCCCCGCGCCCCCTGCCGGAATATCCCATGATCCGTTCCCCCCTCATGACCGTGATGCTCGACGCGGTGCAAAAAGCCTCCCGCTCGCTGAAGCGCGATTTCGGCGAGATCGAGAATTTGCAGGTCTCCATGAAGGGGCCGGGCGATTTCGTTTCCGCCGCCGACAAGAAGGCCGAGAAGATTCTGTATGAGGCGCTGGTCAAGGCCCGCCCCGGCTTCGGCTTTGTCATGGAAGAAGGCGGGGTCATCGAGGGTGGCGACAGCGCCCATCGCTGGCACATCGACCCGCTCGACGGCACGCAGAATTTTCTGCACGCCATTCCCCATTCCTGCATCTCCGTGGCGCTGGAGCGGGATGGCACCATCATCGCAGGCGTTGTGTATGATTTCGCCAAGGATGAAATGTTCATCGCCGAGCGTGGGCAGGGCGCGTTTCTCAACAACCGCCGCCTGCGCGTTTCGGCCCGCCGCTCCGCGCCGGAGGCCCTGGTGGGTTGCGGCATTCCCCATATCGGCAAGGGCGGCCATGCCCAGTTCCAGCGCGAGCTGGCTGGGGCGATGACCAAGTTCGCCAATGTCCGGCGTTTGGGCGCGGCAGCCCTCGATCTCGCTTATGTGGCGGCGGGCCGGATGGACGCCTTCTGGGAAAGCGGGCTCAATTCATGGGACATCGCCGCCGGCGCCTTGCTGGTGCGCGAGGCCGGCGGCTTCATTACGGACACCAAGGGTCGGGAATTCACCGTTGAAACCAAGGATGTCTGCGCCGGCAACGAGGATATTCACCGCCAGCTGGTGCAGGTGCTGAAAGCGGCGGCTTGAAAGCGACGGGTTGACGGCGACCCGGCGCGTCACATCGCGTCCACATTTGGCGCTTGAATGCGGCTGCGTGCCGTCCGAACATGCGGGCAGTTGTCTGCCGGTGTCGCGCCTTCCGGCGTTCTACCGCCGATGATCCAGCCACGGAGACGAGGCGTTGAGCGAATTTGAATCCATGGGACACCCCCGGCTCGGCACGCCGCGCATCCATCTCGTGCGCATGCTGGTGTTCCTTGTGCTTGCCGGATTCCTTGGCTTCATCCTCTACAAGCCTATTGCGACGGCCTTCTTCTACAATCCCGGCCTGAATGGGCTGATCGCCGGCGTGCTGCTCATTGGCATCCTGCTGGCATTCCGGCAGGTGCTGCGGCTGTTCCGCGAGGTGCGCTGGGTGAATGCGCTGGGCCAGCCGCAGGCGGACGGCGGGCCGGTGCGCGAACCTGTGCTGCTCCAGCCCATGGTGGCGCTGCTGGGGCGCGATGCCGGCCGCGCGCCAATTTCCACCGCCACCCTGCGCGCCGTGCTCGATTCGCTCGGCACCCGGCTTGATGATGGGCGCGACATCCTGCGCTACCTCACCGGCCTCCTCGTGTTCCTTGGCCTGCTCGGCACCTTCTGGGGTCTCATTGAAACCGTCTCATCGATCGGCAAGGTCATCTCCAATCTGCGCACCGGTGCGGAAGCGGGGGCGCTGTTCGATGAACTGAAAACCGGCCTCGCCGGGCCTCTCGGCGGCATGGGCATTTCATTCTCATCGTCATTGTTCGGCCTAGCCGGGTCACTGATCCTCGGCTTTCTCGATTTGCAGGCAGGCCAGGCGCAAAACCGCTTTTACAATGAGCTGGAGGAATGGCTGGCGCGCAGCGCCGTCGACGCTCCGGGCGCAAGCGCTGCCGCAATCGGCGGCTTCATTCCCATGAGCGCTTATATGCCTCCGGACCTGAAGCCGACGCTCGACCGGCTCCAATCGACGCTGGCGGACCTGACCACCAGCCGGTCCGCCACGCAGGCGCTGGCCAATCTGGCC
>JBOFFO010000223.1:0-3625 GCA_051648665.1 Beijerinckiaceae bacterium
GCCACGCATGAACAGCAGCGTATGCGCATCAATCTTCAGCGCCGGATCATCGATGCGGTGGTGATAATCTTCCGGACCGTCGAACACGATGGCCTTGCCCTCAAACGCCATCGGATCCTTGGGATTTTCCAGATAGCGCTGGCGGAATTCATCGGTGATAACCGATGTTTTCATGATCGCGGAATCGAACAGGTTGCCCTTGAGATTGAGGAAGCCGGCCTGCTTTTTCATCGGCTTCTTGTAGGGGAAAATCACCTTGGGATTGATGACTTCGGCATCCTTGCAATTCTCATACAAGGTGCGGCCATTCGCAGTGACAGCGCGGTCGTTGATTTTTCCGGCGCGGATCAGTTCGCCAACCACAGCAGGCACGCCGCCGGCGCGATAATAATCCTCGCCCAGATATTCCCCCGCCGGCTGTAAATTCACCAGCAGCGGAATATCGTAGCCGATCTTTTCCCAGTCATCATTGTTAAGCTCGACGCCGATATGCCGGGCGATGGCATTGAGATGCACCGGCGCATTGGTCGAGCCGCCAATGGCGGAGTTGACGGCAATCGCATTCGCGAACGCATCGCGGGTGAGAATGTCGGACGGCTTCAAATCCTCCCACACCATCTCAACGATGCGCTTGCCCGTGAGATAGGCCATCTCATAGCGGTCGCGGTAAGGCGCGGGGATCGCCGCACAGCCCGGCAGCGACATGCCCAGCGCCTCGGTCAGCGAATTCATCGTCGAGGCCGTGCCCATGGTGTTGCAATGGCCCGCAGACGGGGCGGAGGATGCCACGAGACTGACGAAGCCGGTATAATCCAGCTTGCCCGCCGCCATCATTTCGCGCGCCTTCCACACAATCGTGCCTGACCCGGTGCGTTCGCCGCGGAAATCACCATTGAGCATCGGCCCGCCCGACAACGCGATGGCGGGAATGTTCATCGTCGCCGCCGCCATCAGCTGCGCCGGCGTGGTCTTGTCACACCCCGTCGTCAACACGATGCCGTCGATCGGGTAGCCGTAAAGGATTTCCAGCAGCGAAAGATATTGCAGGTTACGGTCGAGCGAGGCGGTTGGCCGTTTGCACGTCTCCTGAATCGGATGAATCGGAAATTCAAAAGGCACGCCGCCCATTTCCCGGATGCCGTCACGCACGCGCGCCGCCAATTCGATATGATGCCGGTTGCACGGCGCAATATCAGAACCGGTCTGCGCAATGCCAATGATCGGGCGGCCCGATTGCAGTTCCTCGCGCGAGAGGCCGAAATTCATGGTGCGCTCGATATAGAGCGCGGTCATGTCGATGTTGGCGGGGTTATCGAACCAAGCTTTGGAGCGCAGCTGCGCCGGCTTGATGCGGCGGCGCGCGCCTGCACCCTTGGATGCAGTCTTGGACGTGCTTGTTGTCGTTCCTGTGGACGAAGTGCCTGTGGACTTGGCCATGAATGTTCCCAGCGTTTCCCGAATTGCCATTGGCGAGCCACCGTTGCCCGGCGCTTTTCCGCTGGCGCGAGTTTCACCGCTTGGGCT
Source organism: Beijerinckiaceae bacterium (assembly GCA_051648665.1). Classification (GTDB taxonomy): domain Bacteria; phylum Pseudomonadota; class Alphaproteobacteria; order Rhizobiales; family Beijerinckiaceae; genus Terrirubrum. The sequence goes on from JBOFFO010000223.1 coordinate 1,525, forward strand.
GGAAATGCAATCGCTTTACGGGAAATAAGGCCACGCTTTTTTCAGCCCGCCTTGCACAGCACACGGGGCTGGAACATGCGATACGCGGCCAGTCAGGGATTGACCACCACTGGCGTACCCATCCGGACACGCGCAAAAAGATCGATCACATCAGCGTTGTGCATGCGGATGCAGCCGAAGGACACGAAACGCCCGACCGAGGATGGCTCATTGGTGCCATGGATGGCGTATTCCCCGCCCGGCCCCAGCCCGATGACGCGCGCCCCCATGGGGTTGCGCGGCCCCGGCGGGATCAGATTCGGCAGGTGCGGCCGTTCACGTTTCACCGACGCCGGCGGCGACCACGCCGGCTCCACCGCCAGTTCCTCAACATATTTTGTGCCGGTCCATTGCTTGCCGGCCTTGCCGACGCCCACCGTGTAGCGGATCGCCGTACCCGGCGCGGTAATAAAATAAAGCCGCCGCTCAGACGTGCGCACCACAATCGTGCCGGCGCGGTAGTTGAGATCAGGCGAAGCCACATATTCCCGTGCCTGCGCTTGCGAAGCCGCCATTGCCAGCGCTGCGCCGAGCGCCCCAATGACGAGACCGGCGCGCAGATACACAGACAGGGGATTCAAGGCGGGCATGGTACGCATCCTCACAGGCGGCCTTGCGCCGCTGCGGTAACCATGCCGCTGCATGCCCCCTGCGCAAAGCAGAACGCGCCAGCGCGGTTGATGAGGCGTGAAATTGTAACGGCTGGTTTAACAGCCCATCAAGCCTAATAAATTCTGCCTCAGGCCGCAGCGAGCTGCGCGCGGGGCCGCTGCTTGAGGAAAATCCACAACACGATGGCGAAGTTCAGCGCATTCCAGACCAGGCCATTGAGGAAAGCCATGCGGTAGGACGCGGTCTGATCGAAGATGACGCCGGAAATATAACCGCCGAACGCCATGCCGAGAATGGTCGCCGTCACCACCATGCCGATGCGCGCGCCTGCTTCCCGCGCCGGAAGAAATTCGCGCACCAGCACCGCATACATCGGCACGATGCCCCCCTGAAACAGGCCGAAAATGCCGGTAATGATGGTGAGCGAGGTCAGGCCATTGAAGAACAGGTAAAGCGCCAGCGCGATGCCCTGCATCGCCGAGCCGACCAGCAGCGTCACCGCACCGCCGATCTTGTCTGCAACAAAGCCTGAAACGATGCGGCTTACCACCCCTAGCCCCAGCATCAGCGCCAGCATCTGCGCCCCGACCGCCACGCCATAGCCAAGATCGGAGCAGTAGGCGACGATATGCACCTGCGGCATCGCCATCGCCACACAGCACGCAAAGCCTGCGACCACCAGCAGCGCCTGTAACATCGCTGGTGACAGGCCCAGATCGGCGCGCGCCGCCTGCGTGGCCTGCTCAGCCGCCTTCATGTGGCCTTCATCGGGCTTGCGGCGCAGGGCATAGCCGATGGGAATGAGCACCGCGAGCGCAGCAAACCCGAACACGATATGCGTCATGCGCCAGCCATAGGCTTCAGTACCCTTCTGGAACAATGGCGAGGACACAACACCGGAGAGGTAACTGCCACAAGCCGCGATCACCACCGCCAGCGCCCGGTATTTGCGGAACCAGTGCGAGACATCAGCCATCAGCGGCCCGAAGCCGGCGGAAGCCGCAACCCCCGCCAGAATCTGCGCCAGCGCATATTGCAGCATGCTCTGGGAGAGGCCGGCCAGCCCGAAACCGAGCGCCATCAGCACACCGCTGGCGAAAACCGGCACCATGATTCCATAACGGTCCGTAATCCGCCCCAGCAGCAGAGTACCGGCGGCAAATCCCACCATCAGGAATGTGAAGGCCAGCGCCGCATCAGCCCGCAGGCTGGAAAATTCCGCCTGAACGATCGGTATGGACACCACCACGGTCCACTGCCCGGCGCATGCGACGGTGCCTGCCAGCAGGGTGAGGGCAAGGCGCATCCAGGCGTAGCGCGAGTCAGGCGCGTGAGCGACATCAGGCATGGGGAATTCCGGCATCAGGGATGCGCACGCTGCCCAATTTTTGCGCGCCCGGCAACGCAAGGCAGACACAGTGCAGGGTTGCGCCCATCACTGACGCCGGAA
>JBOFFO010000224.1:0-2660 GCA_051648665.1 Beijerinckiaceae bacterium
CGCAGCGGCGTCACAGTCACATATGAATCGCGCGCTTTTCCACCGCGAGCGCCGCTTCCTTCACCGCCTCGCTCATGGTCGGATGCGCATGGCACGTGCGCGCCAGATCTTCCGACGAGCCGCCAAATTCCATCAGCACCGCCGCCTCGTGAATCATCTCGCCGGCGCCATGGCCGACGATGTGCACACCCAGCACGCGATCCGTCGCCTTGTCCGCCAGCACTTTTACAAAACCATCGGTGCGCCGCATCGCGCGCGCGCGGCCATTGGCGGTGAACACAAATTTCCCGACATTGTAGGCGACACCCGCAGCCTTCAACTCTTCCTCGGTCTTGCCGACTGAAGCGACTTCAGGCGCTGTGTAGACGACGCCGGGAATGACATCATAATTCACATGCCCGGCCTTGCCCGCGATGATTTCAGCAACGGCAATCCCCTCATCCTCGGCCTTGTGCGCCAGCATCGGCCCACGCACCACATCGCCAATGGCGTAGATGCCCTTCACATTGGTCTGGAAATGATTGTCGATGGCAACACGCCCTTTTTCGACCGTGACGCCAACCGCTTCAAGACCGAGACCATCCGTATTGGGGCGACGGCCCGTCGCGACCAGAACAATATCCGCCTCGCTGGTGACGGCCGCGCCGCCAGCAACGGGTTCAAATGTCACCTTGCCCTTTTCAACCTTTGTGACCTTGTGGCCAAGGTGGAAAGTAAAACCCTGCTTTTGCAGCATGCGCTGGAAATTCTTTGCAACCTCCTCATCCATGCCCGGCAGGATGCGGTCGAGAAATTCCACCACTTCGACTTTCGCACCGAGGCGGCCCCAGACCGAACCCAGCTCCAGCCCGATGACGCCAGCGCCGATCACCAGCAATTTGCCCGGCACCTTGTCGAGCAGCAGCGCGCCGGTCGATGTCACAACCTTCTTTTCATCCACCGTGATGCCCGGCAGCGATGCCGGCTCAGACCCCGTGGCAATGACGATATTTTTCGCCTCGAGGACTTTTTCTTCGCCGCTATCGGATTTCACCTTCACCTTGCCCGGCGCGATGATGGTGCCGAGACCGTGATGCGCCTCGACCTTGTTTTTCTTGAGCAGAAACGCGACGCCGTTGACGTTGGCCGCCACCGTCTCGTCCTTGTGCTTCATCATCGCCGGCAGATCGAGTTTCGGCGCCGACACCTTGATGCCAAGCGCTTCGAATCCGTGCCCGGCCTCCTCGAACATTTCGGAAGCATGCAGCAGCGCCTTGGAGGGAATGCAGCCGACATTGAGGCAGGTGCCGCCATGCGTTGCGCGTTTTTCAACCACAGCGACCTTCAGGCCTAGCTGCGCGGCGCGGATGGCGCAGACATAGCCGCCGGGACCGGTGCCAATGATGATGAGATCGTAGGACATCTTTGAAATCCTCCCAGCGCAATGGCCGGATTTGGTCCGGCCATCCCGTCATGTCGCGACGCCGGAAAAAACGTGGGTGTCCGCCACACGTGCGGACGAATGCGATTACAGATCGAGCACCAACCGCGCCGGATCCTCCAGCCCCTCCTTGATGCGCACGAGGAACGTCACCGCTTCCTTGCCGTCGATGATGCGGTGATCATAGGAAACCGCGAGATACATCATCGGGCGAATAACGATTTGCCCGCCGACAACCATCGGCCGTTCCTGAATTTTGTGCATGCCGAGGATGGCGGATTGCGGCGCATTCAGGATCGGCGTCGACATCAGCGAGCCATAGACGCCGCCATTCGAGATGGTGAAGGTGCCGCCCTGCATCTCCTCAATCTTGAGTTGGCCGTCCCGCGCGCGCTTGCCAAATTCGCCGATTTTCTTCTCGACGCCGGCGATCGACAGCATATCGCAATCGCGCACCACGGGAACGACAAGGCCCTTGTCCGTGCCAACCGCAACGCCGATGTGATAATAATTCTTGTAAACAATATCAGTGCCGTCGATTTCGGCATTGACCGCCGGCACTTCCTTCAGTGCCTGCACGCAGGCCTTTACGAAAAAGCCCATGAAGCCGAGCTTCACGCCGTGCTTCTTCTCGAACACATCCTTGTACTGATTGCGCAGCGCCATCACGTTGGTCATATCCACCTCGTTGAAGGTGGTGAGCATGGCGGCAGCCGATTGGGCTTCCTTCAGGCGGCGCGCGATGGTCTGGCGCAGCTTCGTCATTTTTACGCGCTCTTCGCGCGAGGCATCATCGGGCGCCGATGGCGCACGCGCCGCAACCGGGGCAGCAGCCGGAGCCGCCGCAGGCGGATTGGCGATGGCCGCAAGCATGTCGCCCTTTGTCACGCGCCCGTCCTTGCCGGAACCGGCGACGCCTGCCGGAGAAACGCCCGATTCAGCAGCCAGCCGCGACACCGCCGGGCCATTGTCCACGCGCTTGGATTCCTCGCGCTCCTGCTTGGCCGCCTGCGCCTTCTGGTCGCCCGCCGAGCGCACACCGACATCCGTGCCCCCGCCCGCAATCGCCGCTGTATCGGCTGACGCCTGCTTGCCTGTGGCAGAGCCGGCCGCGCCGGAGGCTTGCGCCACAGCTTTCGCCGGCTTGTCGGGAGACGATGCCGAAGCACCAGCGCCACCCGCTGTGATCACGCCGAGCAAACCGTCCTTCTGCACCACATCGCCTTCCTTGGCGGTGATT
>JBOFFO010000225.1:0-5479 GCA_051648665.1 Beijerinckiaceae bacterium
GAAACGCGGCGCGCTGACGGCTGTTTCATGCATCGCCTTGTCACTGACTGGCACGGGGCCGTTCGAGGCGCGCGCGGTGCCGAGAAAGATCGCATCGGTGACAAAGGTGCGGTCGATGGCATGCGCAATGGCGCGGCGCACACGCACATCCGACAATTCCTTGCGGCGATGATTGATCTCGACGGTCAGCTGATAGGTGATACCGTCATAACCTTCGGTGATAACCTTCACGCCCGGAACCTTGCCGATCCGCGCCATATCGGCCAACGGCACAGCGGAGAAGGCAGCGAGATGCAGGGCCTTCGCCTCGATCGCGGCCGCAATCGCAGCCCGATCCGGCATCACGCGATAGATGATCGCATCAAGATGGGGTTTCCCCTCCTCCCAATAATTCGCATTGCGTTCGAGGCGGTAAAATTCCCCCGGCTTGTGCTCGGCGAATTTGAATGGCCCGGTGCCGACCAGTTTGGTGTTGGCCGGGTTCGCAGCAATGTCCGACCCTTCATAGATATGTTTCGGCAGAACTGCTGACACGGCAGGCAGCGCATTGGTAATAAGCTGTGCCGGCACAGGTTTGCTGAACCGGAAAATCGCCGTGCGCGCATCTGGCGTCTCCACGGCCTCCAGATCACGGAACACCGACCGGCCGATATTCTGCAGTTTCTTCCACACCTCTAGCGCGCTGAATGCGACATCGGCGGAGGTGAAGGGCTTGCCGTCATGCCAAGTCACACGCTCGCGCAACGTAAATGTCAGGCTGCGCCCGTCGGCTGCTGCGGCCCATGCAGTTGCAAGCCGTGGTACGAGCGCCCCGCCCGTCCCCATCTCGGCCAGTGGTTCGATCACCTTGCTGGCGACGAAGAATACGCCGTTCGATGCGATCATCGCAGGATTGAGATTGCGCGGCTCCCCATCGGCCGCGACCAGCAACGTCCCGCCCCGGCGCGGCAGGGCGAGTTGTGCCCGCACCTGTAACGGTAAGCCGCTTCCGAAGGCGGCGGCGCCACCCGCAGCCAACGCTTCACGCCTTGTGAATGAACGGCTCATGTGCGCCTCCTACAATCATTGCAGCGCACAATAAACCCAGCGGCGCGCGATGCAAACGCGCACCGCTGATACATCGGATCAGTGCGGCTGATTGAAGTTCGGCATTACACCGCGATCTTGCCGCCGCCCTTCTTTGTCACCACGACAATCGAGGGGCGCGGCGGGATGTGAGGCTGGAAATCCGGCCAGCGGGTTGTCGGTGTCTTGTAATTGGTCGGAGGCGCGGCGGAATCCTCCGGGTCAGCCTCGCCCGGATGTTGAACGGCCAGAAACAGGGTTTCTCCATCTGGCGTAAATTCCGGGCCGCACATTTCGGCCCCGTTCGGGCAGCGGAAGAATAGCTTTGATGTGCCGCGGGCTGGCCCTTCCGTCTCCATCGCCCACAGCCCGTCATTGCGCCCGGTGCGGGATTTGGAGTTGCCATCGGTCGAAACCCACAAACGCCCATCGGCATCGATCGCGCAGTTGTCAGGCATGCCGAACCAGCCATCCTTTGATGTCGCGGCATTGAATGTGGCGCCAACCTCGGCAATCGACGGATCGCCGCACTTCACGAGAATATCCCAGGTGAATTTTTCTGCCGCATGGTCCCCGTCCGGCGGGATCATTTCGACGATGTGGCCGAAGCGGTTGTTGGCGCGCGGGTTTGCCGGATTCTCGTCGCCTGCTTTGCGCTGAGTGTTATTGGTCAACATGGCATAAACCCGGTTGGTCTTCGGGTTGGCTTCCACATCCTCAGGCCGGTCCATTTTTGTCGCGCCCATCATGTCGGCAGCGATGCGCGTTTCGATCAGCACATCGGCCTGCGAGCGGAACCCGTTCGCCTCGGTCAGTGGCCCCTGCCCGAACACTAGCGGAAGCCATTGCATGGTGCCGTCCGCATTGAATTTCGCGGCATAGAGCGTGCCTTCCGCCAGCAAATCCATATTCGCAGCGCGGTTATTCGCATCCACACGGCCACGCGACACGAATTTGTAGAGATAATCGAAGCGCTGGTCGTCGCCGGAATAAATCACATAGCGACCGTCCTTGTTGGTGATGCCCGCCGCGCCTTCATGCTTGAAGCGGCCAAGCGCCGTGCGCTTTTTCGGCATGGAGTTGGGGTCCATCGGGTCGATTTCGACAACCCAGCCGAAGCGGTTCGGCTCGTTCGGCTGTTTCGAGACATCGAAACGGTCGTAATAGACGCCCCAGTTGGCCCATTTGCCCGGCACGCCCATGCGTTTGTGGTTGCGCTCCTCCGCATGGCCCTTCGGCACTTCGCCCCAGAAATAACCGTTGATGTTTTCTTCGCAGGTGACCCATGTGCCCCACGGTGTGCGGCCACCGGCACAATTGTTGAGCATGCCAAAGACTTTCGTACCCGTCGGATCATCAGGCGTCTTCATGCGCTCATGGCCGGCAGCAGGACCTGTAATTTCCATCGGGGTATGCGCGGTAATCCGCCGGGCATATTTGGAATCCTTCACGACTCCCCACTTCCCGTCCGCGGCTTTTGCGACTTCCAGCACGGAGCCGCCATGCGCCATCATTTCGATGTCGGCCAGCGCCTTCGTCATCTCGGCAAAATTCTTCGTGCGTAGATCTTGCCGTCCATCCACCTGCGGGAACATCAGCTCCTCGTTGGTGTATTCGTGATTCACGCACAACAATCCGCGGCGCGAGCCATCGAGCGGGATGTAGCCGAGATAATCATTGTTATAGCCAAACTGGCGCGCCTGCTTCTCCGCTGTCTGGGCATCGGGATCGAACGCGACACCGCCGGACAGCACCGGATCACCCCAGCGGATGAGAATATCCGCGTCATAGCCCTCGGCGACATAAATTTTATCATCGGAGCCGGCGGCAATTTCTTTGAAATTGAAGCTCGGTGTGGTGTTGCGCTCCTGCGCTTGCGCTGCCGCCATGGCCAGAGGCGAAACCGTGGCCGCCATGGCGCTGACGCCGAGCAGACCCTTCATCAGATCGCGGCGGTTGAAGCGCGCCGCCACGACATCGCCGAACGTATCGCCAGCGTTGGGGCTGGTCGGCACATCCTCACGCTCTTCTGCGGTGAGATCGATGGGGGTGTAAGTCATCGTGGACATGGGGCGCTCCCTGAATAGGCTTGCTCTTTGTGCCTATTCAAGGACGGTGAAGCCCCTGTGACAAGGACTATTTAGCCAGCAAAAAAGCGGCCCGCTGGGGACCGCTTTCTGTTGCTGTGATGCAAAAATCGTCAGGCGCTGGCCTTCTTGTCCTTTTCATCCTCGCGCTCGGAATAAATGTAGAGAGGGCGTGCCTTGCCATCGATGACTTCGGGACCGACCACCACCTGCTCAACGCCCTCAAGGCCCGGCAGGTCATACATGGTGTCGAGCAACACGCCTTCCATGATCGAGCGCAGGCCGCGCGCGCCGGTCTTGCGCTCGATGGCCTTGCGGGCAATCAGCGCAATCGCCTCATCGTTGAAGGTGAGTTCCGTGTCTTCCATCTCGAACAGGCGCTGATACTGCTTGACCAGCGCATTCTTCGGCTCGGTCAGGATTTTCTTCAACGCCGCCTCGTCGAGATCCTCCAGCGTTGCGATGACCGGCAGACGGCCGACGAATTCCGGGATCAGGCCGAACTTCAGCAAATCCTCCGGCTCGACCTCGCGGAAGAGCGCGCCGAGACGCCGCTCGTCCGGCGCCTTCACCTTGGCCTGAAAGCCGATGGAGGTGCCGCCTTGCGAACGCGAGGAAATGATCTTGTCGAGGCCCGCAAAGGCGCCGCCGCAGATGAACAGGATGTTGGTCGTGTCCACCTGCAGGAATTCCTGCTGCGGATGCTTGCGGCCGCCCTGCGGCGGCACGGACGCAACCGTGCCTTCCATGATTTTCAGAAGCGCCTGCTGCACGCCCTCGCCCGATACGTCGCGCGTGATCGACGGATTGTCGGACTTGCGGCTGATCTTGTCGATTTCGTCGATATAGACGATGCCGCGCTGCGCCCGTTCGACATTGTAATCCGACGCCTGCAACAGCTTCAGGATGATGTTCTCGACATCCTCGCCGACATAACCTGCTTCCGTCAGCGTGGTGGCGTCGGCCATCGTGAAGGGCACGTCAAGGATGCGGGCGAGCGTCTGCGCCAGCAGCGTCTTGCCCGACCCGGTCGGGCCGCACAGCAGGATGTTGGATTTCGCCAGTTCCACATCATTATGCTTTGTGGCGTGGTTCAAGCGCTTGTAATGGTTGTGCACCGCGACCGACAGCACGCGCTTCGCGTGGTCCTGCCCGATGACATAATCATCGAGCACCTTGCGGATTTCCTTGGGCGTCGGCACGCCATCCTTGGTGGTCTTGAGCGTGGACTTCGATTCCTCGCGGATGATGTCCATGCACAGCTCGACGCATTCATCGCAGATAAACACGGTCGGGCCGGCAATCAGCTTGCGGACCTCATGCTGGCTCTTGCCGCAGAAGGAGCAATAGAGGGTGCTCTTGGTGTCGCCGCCGCTTGCCTTGCTCATCGTCGCTCTCCGCTCCGCCGACCCAAAGGCTCCCCCTTTTGCCGACTCTTCACTTCAGATTAGCCCCGCGCTTATGAACAAACCGTAGCGCAGGATTGTGGCCTCCCCCTGACCGGATTCAGGAGGATGCAACCATGCTGGGGCCGCTGGATCAATGCCGCAGACGGCGACCTGCCATCACATCTTCTCAGGGGTGGCCGGGTCTTCGGCCCGCTTGTCCACCACCTGGTCGATCAGCCCAAACTCCTTGGCCTGATCGGCAGACATGAAATTGTCCCGCTCCAGCGCATCCTCGATCTCCTGATAGGAGCGTCCGGTATGGCCGACATAGATCTCGTTCAGCCGACGCTTGGTCAGTTCGAACTCCTTGGCGTAGATCATGATGTCGGTGACCTTGCCGGAATAGCCGGCAGACGGCTGGTGCACCATGATCCGCGCGTTCGGCAGGGCGAAGCGGTTACCTTTGGTGCCGGCGGTCAGCAGCAGCGACCCCATCGAGGCCGCCATGCCGAGGCACATGGTCGTGATCGGCGGCTTGATGAACTGCATCGTGTCATAGATCGACATGCCCGCCGTGACCGACCCGCCCGGCGAATTGATATACATGGAGATTTCCTTCTTGGGGTTCTCCGCCTCCAGAAACAGGAGCTGCGCCACCATGAGCGACGCCATGGTGTCCTCGACCGTGCCGGTCAGGAAGATGATCCGCTCGCGCAGCAGGCGCGAATAGATGTCGAAGGACCGTTCGCCGCGCGTGGACTGCTCCACGACCATCGGGACGAGGTAGTTGTTATAGACGTCAACCGGATCTTTCATCGGGGCCTCTGGGTGGCCGGGGCGCGCCCGGCAGAATCAGCATCCCGGCAGTATAGCCCGGATGCGGGCGGCGGAAGTTAAAGCTCTCGTCATCCACCCTTTCCCTGCCAATGTGGTGAACAG
>JBOFFO010000226.1:0-12308 GCA_051648665.1 Beijerinckiaceae bacterium
CAGTGCATCTGCATGCCGCGCAAACAGAACGTGCAAGCGTTGCAGGGGCGGCTGGGATTGACTGCGACATGATCACCCGGCGCCACATGGGTGACATTTTTGCCAACCTCGAGCACGCGGCCTGCAATCTCATGGCCGAGCACCATCGGCTCGCGCACGCGGATCGCGCCGAAGCCGCCATGCTGATAATAATGCAGATCGGACCCGCAGATGCCGCCAGCTTCGATTTTGACGCGCACTTGATCGGCATCCATCGCTGCCTCGTCCGGCAGCGTGTCGATACGAAGGTCTTTTTCAGCATGGATGACGACAGCGCGCATCAGGGTCTCTGGATTTGAGTTGTTGGGTGCGGGACGATCATGTTACGGCCCAAGGGCGGTTGCAAGAGCGGTTGCAAGAGCGGTTGCGAGGGTGCAGCACAGGGCGCAGATCAGCGCAGGGAGCACATATGTCGGATCGTCTGTTTTGTCTCGATGGAAAGACTGCACTGGTCACAGGCTCAGGGCAGGGCATCGGGCTGGCCATCGCGACCGGGCTGGCGCGCGCAGGCGCGCATGTGCTGCTCAACGGACGTGATGAGGCGCGGCTCACGGGAGCGCTCGACAGCCTGCGCGGCGAGGGACTCACGGTGTCGCCTTGCGCCTTTGATGTTACCGATCAGGCAGCGGTGAATGCCGGCATTGCCGCGGCGGAAGCAGCGCATGGCGGCATCGATATTCTTATCAATAATGCCGGCATCCAGATCCGTGCGCCGTTTGTCGATTATTCACGCAGCGACTGGGACCGGATGATTGCGACGAATCTCAGTTCGGTTTTTTTCGTGTCGCAGGCGGTGACGCGCGGCATGGTTGCGCGCGGGCGCGGCAAGGTGGTGAATATCGGCTCAGTGATGAGTGAACTGGGCCGCCCCTCGATCATTCCCTACACAGCCACCAAAGGCGCGATCAAAATGATGACGCGCGGCATGTGCGCCGAACTGGGCAAGCACAACATTCAGGTCAACGCGATCGGGCCGGGTTATATCGTGACGCCGCTCAACAAGGCGCTGCTGGAGGATGAGAAATTCGATGCCTGGGTGAAGGCGCGCACGCCCGCCGGGCGCTGGGGCCAGACCGATGAACTGATCGGCGCGGCAGTTTTCCTGTCATCAGATGCATCGAATTTCGTCAACGGCCATCTGCTGATGGTCGATGGCGGAATGACCAGCGTGGTGTAAATTTATGAGGAGCGGCCTTTCCGAAAACCGGCACCCACTTTTCGGGGCCGCTCCTAGGTCAGCCTGCCACGCGCAGCGACCGGCAACTCGCCGATAATGTCATCGCCGCGCACCATGACGAGGCGGTCGACCATGTTGACGACGACGCAGACATGGTTGGGAATGATGCGTACAATATCGCCGACATGGGGCTTGTCGTTGACGCCCGTGAGATCGAGAAAGCCGTGCTCCTCCGCGAATTTCGCTATTTTTGCCTGCGGGTGTTCGAGAATGAGGCCGTGGCCATCGAGGCCGCCGGTGTCGCTGGTCAATGTCTTGGAGCCTGAGTCCAGAATGCCGCGCTCCAGTCCCGCGCGGCTCACCACAGTGGCATAGACCATCAGCGCGCATTCATCCTGCGTGGCTGCACCACAAGCCATCTGCATGCGGTCATTGAAAATGAATGTGCCGGAGCGGTGCTCGGTCGCGCCTGACAGGCGGCCGAGATTGACAAGGTTGGGCGTGCCGCCGGTCGAAACGATGTCGAGGCCAAGGCCGTGCTGCTTCAGGTTGGCGCGGACCTCATCGACAAACAGTTGCGTTTCCGGCCATTTGTCTTCCGGCGGGTACATCATCAGTCCGCGAAATTCGAGACCGGGATGGGCAGCGATCTGCAAGGCCAGCGCTATCGCTTCGCGCGGCGTCTCAACCCCGGCGCGTTTGCGGCCTGTGTCGCATTCGACCACGACACCCAGTTTACGCCCGGCAATTTCAACGGCGCGCGGCAGGCCCGCAACGACAACGGGATTGTCGGCCGCAACAGTCACGCGCGATTTTTGCAGCACGCGGCCAAGGCGGCCCATTTTCTCTTCGCCGAGCAGATTGTAGCTGATGAGAATGTCATCGATGCCGGCGTCCGCCATGATTTCGGCTTCGCCAATTTTCTGGCACGTGATGCCTTTCGCGCCAGCCTCCACCTGCATTTTCGCCAGCACCGGCGATTTGTGCGTTTTAATATGGGGGCGGTTGGCGACGCCGGCTGCGTCGCACAGCTGCTGCAACTTTGCGATGTTGCGCTCGACCTTGTCCATGTCGATGACAACGCAGGGCGTTGAAAATTCGCGGGCGATCTTTTCCTTCAGGGACGCTGGATTGTTCATGGTCATACCGCCGTTGCGCGGGCATGCTGGATATAGAGTTCGCGCAGACGGCGCGCTACAGGGCCGGGCTGGCCGCCGCCGATACGGTGGCCGTCAATTTCCACCACCGGCATGACGAAACTCGATGCGCTCGCCACGACAACCTCGGCGGCATTAAGCGTTTCCTCGTAGGAAAACAGCCGTTCCTCGTAGGGAATATTTTTCTCCGCGCACAGGGCCTTGACGGACTGGCGGGTAATGCCCGGCAAAATGGCCTGCGACATTGGACGGGTTACCAGCGTGCCATCAGCGGTAATGATCATGACGGAGGATGAGCCGCCTTCAGTCACCGTGCCGTCTTCTTCCAGCATCAGCGCTTCCTGCGCGCCCTGTTCGGCGGCGTTCTGTTTCGCCAACACCTGCGCCAGCAGCGCCACGCTCTTGATGTCGCGGCGCGCCCAGCGAATATCCTTGATGCTGGCGAGCTTGATGCCGGTGACAGGCTTGGGCGAGTTGATGATGTCAAAGCTCTGGGTGAACATCACCAGCGTTTGCGGAATATCTTTTACGAAAGCGAATTCGCGATCGGCTGCGCCGCGCGTGACCTGAAGATAGACCATACCCTCCTGCACGCCGTTGCGGCGCACCAGTTCCTTTTGCAGGGATTGAATTTCTTCTTTGGAGAGGGGCAGCGGCATTTTGATTTCGCCGAGCGATTTCTCCAGCCGGGCGAGATGGGCAGCATTATCGACGAGTTTGCCATCGAGAACGGCGGCGACCTCGTAAATGCCGTCAGCAAAAATGAAGCCGCGATCAAAAATCGAGATTTTCGCGTTCTCTTCCGGCACGAATGCGCCGTTGACATAAACAATGCGCCCCATGCGCGGCTTCCCTTTGCTGTGCGGCCCTTGTGCCGTGCCGTTCTTTGTTACTGAAAGGCTGTGCCGGCACAAGCGCGGGCCCGTGAATTGCCCCTATGCGGGGCCGGCATGCCATCAATCGCGAGCGGCGTTTTTCAGCCGGTAGAGGGCTTCCAGCGCCTCGCGCGGCGTCATTTCATCGGGATGAATGTCCGCGAGCATGGACTCAACCGGGCTGACTTTCGGTGCGGCCAGTGAAGCCGGTGGGGGGCGGGCGGCGGAAAAGAGGGGCAGATCGTCGATGAGCGCCGCGACCGGCTTGTCGCGCTCACTGGCTTCCAGTTCGGCCAGAATGGTGCGGGCGCGCGCCACGACAGCGGGCGGCAGACCCGCCAGTTTCGCGACCTGAATGCCATAGGAACGGTCGGCGGCGCCCGGCATCACCTCATGCAGGAAAATCACATCGCCTTCGAATTCGGTAACGCGCATGGAGGCGTTGGCGAGGCGCGGCAATTTTTTTGCCAGCTGGGTGAGTTCGTGGAAATGCGTGGCGAACAGGGCGCGGCAGCGGTTGCCTTCGTGCAGCTGTTCGATGGTCGCCCACGCAATCGACAGGCCATCAAATGTCGCTGTGCCACGGCCGATTTCATCGAGAATGACCAGCGAGCGTTCGGTCGCCTGATTGAGGATCGCGGCCGTCTCGATCATTTCCACCATGAAGGTGGAGCGCCCGCGGGCCAGATCGTCGGCAGCGCCGACGCGGCTGAACAGCCGGTCAACGATGCCGAGCGTGGCGCGGTCAGCCGGCACATAGGAGCCCATCTGCGCGAGCACGGCGATCAGCGCGTTCTGGCGCAGGTAGGTTGATTTGCCGGCCATGTTCGGGCCGGTGACGATGAGGATGGCGCCGGAGCTGTAGCCGGGCGGGGGCGAAAGGTCGGCGGCATTGGACACGAACGGCTGGCCGTCGCGCTTCAATGCGGCTTCAACCACGGGGTGGCGCGCGCCTTCAATGGCGAAGGCGAGATCGTCGGCGATGTGCGGCCGCGTCCATCCCCCTTCACGCGCCAGCACAGCCAGCGCGCTGGCCACATCCATCACGGCCAACGCATGAGCAGCAGCCTTGATGGTTTCGCCGATGGCGAGCACGGCGGCGCTCAGCTCGGCGAATTGCGCGAGTTCGATGCCGAGCGCACGGTCGCCGGCGCTGGCAATTTTCTGCTCCAGTTCGCCTAGTTCCGCGGTGGAAAAGCGCATCGCGCCCTGCATGGTCTGACGATGGATGAATTGCGCGTTGTGCGGCGGGCGCAAAAATGCTTCGCCGGCCTGCGGCGGCACCTCAATGAAATAACCGAGAAAATTGTTGTGCTTGATGCGCAGGGTGCGGACATCGGTCTCACCGGCGAGCCGGGCCTGCAACTGGGCGATGACCTTGCGGCTGTCCTCGCGCAGGCTGCGCAATTCGTCGAGAGCCGGGATAAACCCGTCGCGGACAAATCCGCCATCGCGCACCAGCAGCGGCAATTCATCGGCGAGCGCGCTGCCGAGGCGGGCTGCGGTGGGCTTGTCGAGCTGTGCAAGCGTGCGCGCGGCTTCACGCAATTCATCGGGCAAAGCGACCGCATCGGCGAGATCGCCGGCGAGATCGGTGGCGACGAGGATCATGCCGCGCACGGCATCGAGATCGCGCGGGCCGCCGCGCTGCAACGCCAGCCGTGCGAGCGCGCGCGCGCCATCGGGCGTGGCTTTCAGCGTGGCGCGGACGCGGTCGAGCCGCTCCGCATCATCCAGAAAAAAGCCGATGGCGTCGTGGCGGTTATGAATCGCTGCGACGTCGGTCAGCGGCCCGGCCAACCGTTCAGCCAGAAGACGCGCGCCAGCGGGCGTCACTGTGCGGTCGATGGTGGCGAGCAGCGATCCGGCGCGCTCGCCGCCGAGCGTGCGGGCGAGTTCGAGGTTGGCGCGTGTCGCCGCGTCCATCCGCATCACGCCGGATTCGCGGGCGTGGCGCGGTGGGGACAGGTTGGGCTTGGCGCCCTTTTGCGTGCGCTCAATATAGGAAAGCGCGGCAGCGGCCGCCGCTGTTTCGGCGCGCGTGAATTGGCCGAAACCATCGAGGGTCGAGACGCCGAAAAATTCCATCAGGCGGCGTTCGCCCGATGCGCCGTCAAATCCCTCGCGCGGGATCGGCGTCACGGCGGCGGCGGTGTCGCGCCAGAGATTTTTCAATTCCGGCGCATCGAACACGGAATCGGGGACGACGATTTCTTTCGGGTCGAGCCGTGCCAGTTCCGGCCCCAGTTCGCCGGCGGTGCAGCCGCCGACACAAAAATCGCCGGTGGAAATATCGATGCTGGCCAGCCCATAGTGCCAATCCTGTTCGCCGGCGCGGGTGCGCGCCACGGCTAGCAGCAGGCTGGCGCGGGCGGGATCGAGCAGCCGTTCCTCGGTGATCGTGCCCGGCGTGACGAGGCGGATGACATCGCGGCGCACCACCGATTTCGCGCCGCGCTTTTTAGCTTCCGCCGGGTCTTCCATCTGTTCGCAGACTGCGACGCGGTGTCCGAGCGCGATCAGCCGTTGCAGATAATCGTCGGCGCGCTCCACCGGCACACCGCACATCGGAATATCTTCGCCACGATGCTTGCCGCGCTTGGTCAGCACGATGCCAAGCGCGCGCGAGGCGATTTCCGCATCCTCGAAAAACAGCTCGTAGAAGTCGCCCATGCGGTAGAAGAGCAGGCTGTCCGGGTTGGCGGCCTTGATCTCCAGATACTGCGCCATCATGGGCGTGGGCTTGTCCGCCTCTTTCTGGCGGTCGGGGTCAGCGGATGAGAAACCGGAGGCGTGCATCGGACAATCCTAGCCGATGCCCGACAGGCTTTCACCCTTCCCCCGGCGCTTCGGCTGTGGATGCCGTGTGCGAAATGGAAGCCCAGGGCCGGAACTTGCTGTGGCAAGCCGCTTGAGCGGCTGCGTCCGGCTCCGTAAGGTGTCTGCCCGTTTTGAGGCAAGAAGTCGAGTTCGATGGCAAACGAGAAAAAAGTCAGGCAGGCGCGTCCCACCTTTACCGAGCAGGAAGCGCTCGATTTCCATTCCCGGGGCCGTCCCGGCAAGCTCGAGGTGATGGCGACAAAGCCGATGGCGACGCAGCGCGATCTGTCGCTCGCCTATTCGCCCGGTGTCGCGGTGCCGGTGCTGGCCATCGCCGCCGATCCGCAAAAAGCCTTCGAGCTGACGACCAAGGGCAACATGGTTGCGGTGATTTCCAATGGCACGGCGATCCTCGGCCTCGGCAATCTCGGCGCGATCGCGTCAAAGCCGGTGATGGAAGGCAAGGCCGTGCTGTTCAAGCGTTTTGCCGACATCGATTCCATCGATCTGGAAGTCGATACCGAGGACCCGGACGCTTTCATCAATTGCGTGCGCTATCTCGGCAAGGGATTTGGCGGCATCAATCTGGAAGATATCAAGGCGCCGGAATGTTTCATCATCGAGCAGCGGCTGAAGGAATTGCTCGATATTCCCGTATTCCACGACGACCAGCACGGCACGGCGATCATTGCGGCGGCGGGCATCTTCAATGCGCTGGAACTGACGGGGCGCAAGCCGGAGACGACCAAGCTGGTGTGCAACGGTGCGGGTGCGGCCGGCATTGCCTGCCTCGACCTGCTGAAAGCGATGGGGTTCCGCGCCGAAAACATGATCCTGTGCGACACCAAGGGCGTCGTGTACAAAGGCCGCACTGAAGGCATGAACCAGTGGAAATCGGCCCATGCCGTCGACACCAAGGCGCGTTCGCTGGCCGACGCCCTGAAGGGCGCGGACATTGCCTTCGGCCTCTCCGCCAAAGGCGCTTTCACCACCGATATGATCAAGTCGATGGCGAAGGATCCGATCGTGTTCGCGATGGCGAATCCGGACCCGGAAATCACGCCTGAGGAAGTCTATGCCATCCGCGAGGACGCCATCGTGGCGACGGGACGCTCTGACTATCCGAACCAGGTCAACAACGTGCTGGGCTTTCCCTACCTGTTTCGCGGTGCGCTGGATGTGCGCGCCACCGCGATCAACATGGAGATGAAGGTCGCTGCGGCGCAGGCGCTGGCCAAGCTGGCGCAGGAGGATGTGCCCGATGAGGTCGCGGCGGCCTATCAGGGCGCGCGGCCCCGGTTCGGGCGCGATTACATCATTCCCGTGCCATTCGATCCGCGCCTGATCTCGACCGTGCCGGCGGCGGTGGCGCAGGCGGCGGTGGAAACCGGCGTCGCGCGCAAGCCGATCACGGATATTGCCGCTTACAAGCTGCAACTCTCGGCACGGCGCGATCCGATCGCCGGCACGCTCAACCGCGTGATGGAGCGGGTGCGGCGCTACCCCAAGCGCGTGGTGTTTGCGGAGGGCGAGGAAGAGCAGGTGATGCGGGCCGCCGTGTCCTATGTGAATCAGGGGTTGGGCACCGCCATCCTTGTCGGACGCGATGACCGCATCCGCGCGATGGCGCAGGCGAACGGCGTCGATCTCAACGGCAAGGACATCGAGATTCACAATGCGCGGCTGTCATCGCGCAACAGCGTCTATGCGCAGTTCCTGTATGAGCGCTTGCAGCGGCAGGGTTATCTGTTCCGCGATTGCCAGCGCATGATCAATCAGGATCGCAACACGTTCGCCGCGGCGATGGTGGCGCAGGGCGATGCCGATGCGATGGTGACGGGCGCGACGCGCAATTATTCCGTCGCACTCGAAGAGGTGCGGCGCGTGATCGACACCAAGCCCGGCCACCGGCTGATGGGGCTGTCGATCGTGCTCGCGCGCGGACGCAACGTGCTCGTGGCCGATACGGCGATTACGGAAATGCCAACGGCGGCAGAACTGGCGGAAATTGCGATTGAAGCGGCGGGCGTGGCGCGCCGGCTGGGTTATGAACCGCGCGTGGGTTTGCTGGCCTTTTCGAGCTTCGGCCATCCGCCCGGCGAACGGTCGGAAAAGGTGCGTGAAGCGGTGCGCATTCTCGATTCCCGCCGCGTCGAATTCGAATATGACGGCGAGATGGCGGCGGATATCGCGCTCAACAAGGATTTGATGGCGCAATATCCGTTCTGCCGCCTGACAGGCCCGGCCAATGTGCTGGTCATGCCGGCGTTCCACTCCGCTTCCATCTCGACGAAGATGTTGCAGGAGTTGGGCGGCGCCACGGTGATCGGGCCGATCATCGTCGGCATGGACAAGCCGGTGCAGATCGTGTCGCTCGGCGCGAAGGATTCCGACCTCGTGAATATGGCCGCGCTGGCGGCCTTCAATGTCGGCGGGTGAGTGCGAAAACTTTTCGGTATGAACAAAAAAGCCGGGCATTGCCCGGCTTTTTCCTATCCGATGAACGAATGGTGTCAGTAGTAGCGGCGCGGGGCGCAGACATCGCGGCCGTAACGGTCACGCACGAGAGCGTAGCCATCCGGGCAGGCTGCGGTCGAACCGCCAATGATCGCGCCGCCCGCAGCGCCGAGCACGCCGCCAACAATCGCGCCGGATGCACGGCCCGTGGCCGCTGCACCGATTGCAGCGCCTGCTGCGCCGCCGAGAATGGCGCCGCCCGCAGCGCGCTCGCTGGGGGTATTGCAAGCCGCTGCCGACATGCCGAGCAGGGCTGCCGAACCGAGAATGATAACTTTCTTCATGATGAATTCCCCGTGATGTTGCCCGAATGGTTCAGGCCAACCCTGACGATGGCAGGAAGCCTAACCCTGTAAACGCGCTGGATCAATTCCTGTTCCACCCAACCGCGCTTCGGAATGCTTTCAGCGTTAAGCGGGTGAGCTGCTGTGTGCCAGCGCACGCGTTGATGGGTGTTTCAGCTTCAGGGCATCCATCAAAAAGCTATGCCGCTACGGCAGATGCTTGCCTTATCATGACCACAATTGCCCCTGACCTAGCCGCATCCCCAGCCATGACGAACTTGAAAGGACACCGGATGATCCGGCAGACGCAATTTTTCCGGCCCACACCTTTCCGGCAGGTTCTGCTCGCCGCGGCTGTTGCGGCCTGCGCGACGGCGACGGCCCGCGCCGATTCTGAGCGCGTGGACATGATGAACATTGGCCCGGCTGCTGTAGCGCCGGAAGCGACAGCCGCTGCTCCTGCCGCTGAGCCTGCGGTGCGCCAGAATGGCCGCAGCCGGGTGCGTAACGAAGGCCCGCTGACATTCAATGCTGAAGGCGCTTCTGGCGTGCGGGCGCTGATCGCGCGCAAGGCGGCCGAGCACGGCGTGCCGGCAGCGCTGGCCGACGCGGTGGCCCGGGTCGAAAGCCGTTACAATCCGCGCGCCTCCAACGCCGGTAATTTTGGGCTGATGCAGATCCGGCACCAGACCGCGCGGGGCGAAGGCTATACCGGTTCGGCGCAAGGGCTGCTGCATGCGGAAACCAACGCGCATTTCGGCATCAAGCATCTGGCGCGGGCCTATCGCATGGCGGGCGGCGATGTCTGCGGCACGGTGATGCGCTACCAGAGCGGGCTTGCCGCGACGCGGATGAATGGCGCCAATCGCACCTATTGCGGCAAGGTGCGCGCGATTATGGGCGCCTATCGGGTTGCAGGCCTTTAATCGCCGGCCTCTCCGGCCATGAATAAACATGAATAAAAAAGCCGGGAATAATCCCGGCTTTTTTTATGACGCGTGCGGGTGAATTCAGTTCGTCAGCAGTTTTTTGTATTTCGCAATTTCGCCCGGCACGAGATTTTTCACATAGTCGGCCGTCATTTCATCGGCTGCCGGCGGAATTGAGGACAGGTCCGCAAAGCGCTTGCGCAAGGCCTCGTTCGCCAGAGCCGTCCTCAGCGCCGCATTCAGCTTGTCGATCACCGGTTGCGGCGTGCCCTTCGGCGCGAAAAAAGCGTTCCAGCCCTGCGCCTGAAAGGCGGGCAAGCCTGCTTCGGCTGCGGTTGGGATATCCGGCAGATTTGGCAACCGCTCTTTTGTCGATGTAACAAGGCCGCGCGCCTTGCCGCCCTGCAATGTGCCTGAAATCGAGGTGGCGTTGTCACACACGCCGTCGATTTGCCCGCCGACCAGATCGTTCAGCGCCGGGCCGCCGCCGCGATAACTGACAAGCTGCACATCGACGCCGCTGGCGGCCGTGAAAGCACGGCAGATCAGATAATTTGAGGAACCGATGCCGGCATGGCCGAGATTGACCTTGCCCGGATTTTTCTTCGCATGGTCGATGAACTCTGCGAGCGTCTTGGCCGGAAAATCATTTTTCACCGCAATGATCGGTGATGTTTTCGCCACAAGTCCGATCGGGGCAAAATCATCCGCCGTATATTTCAGATCAGGATAGAGCGAATAGGAGGCTGCGTTGGTGCCGCTGTTGCCGATCACGATGGTATAGCCATCCGGTTCCGCCCGCGCTGTGCGCTGGAGCGCTGCCGAGCCGCCAGCGCCCGGCACATTTTCAGCGACGATGCGCTGGTTCAGCGCCTTCCCCATTTCTTCCGCGACAACGCGCGCGATGACATCGGATGCACCACCGGCGGCGAAAGGCACGATCATGGTGATGGGCTTGTTCGGATAGTCGGCCTGCGCGAAGGCGGTCGAAGCCGCCAGCACCGCACCCCGCACATACAGTGTTTTCTGTCTCAATTTCGCATTCCCCGTGTGAAAAAAAATCTTTCAGATGATTGGTCTGATCCAGCACGTCCTCAGTTTGTTTGAATCAGTGTTGCACGCGCGTCGCCGGGAGCCAAACAGCAGTTTTCAATGCCGGGCAACATGGTGCATCGCCTTGACGGGCGCATGCATGCCCGCCATGTCATGCACGCCAGTCGGCCGGACGGCCGCGATCCCTGCAAAGGGGTCGAGGAAAGTCCGGGCTCCACGGAGAAACGGTGCCGGATAACGTCCGGCGGGGGCGACCCCAGGGATAGCGCCACAGAAATCAGACCGCCTGCCGTCCGCGGCAGGCAAGGGTGAAACGGTGCGGCAAGAGCGCACCGCGGGTCCGGTAACGGAGCCGGCACGGCAAGCCCCACCGGGAGCAAAACCGAATAGGGACGGCATGCGCCGGGAAACCGGGGCAGGGCGCTCTGGCCCGCCGTCCGGGTTGGTTGCTTGAGGCGTCTGGCAACAGGCGTCCCAGAGGAATGGCCGTCACGTTGCCCGCAAGGGCAGCCATCCAGAACCCGGCTTACAGGCCGACTGGCTCTTTCGCTGCCCCGTTGCTGCGCGGATGACCGATGACCGATCCGTGGATGGCGCGTCTTGCCTATACATTCAAGTTTTGATAAGTATTGACTTCAGAATGTATCAGGGAGGTGCGGCCATGAGCACGCATGCATTGTCTGCCCCGCGCGCCGAGCCGGGCCTTGTCATCGATTTCAAGCCTTATCTGATTGGCATCGGCATCGGCGTTCTGAGCTGGGTCGTGTTCTACGTCGTGAACAACCCGCTCGGCATCACCACTTCGCTGGCTCAGGTGTCGGGTGCCGTGGCGACGCCGGTGCTGGGCGCGGATGCTGTCGCAAAGAACAGCTACTGGGCCAAGAATCTGTTCAAGATTGATTACGGCACGCTGTTCCTTGTCGGTACGATTCTCGGCGGTTTTCTGTCAGCGATGATGGCCGGCGGGTTGCGGTTTGAGACCGTGCCGGCGGTCTGGGCGGAGCGGTTCGGGCCATCGCCCGCGAAGCGCTATGCCGGCGCATTTCTTGGCGGCATTATCGCGATGTATGGCGCGCGGCTCGCCAATGGCTGCACCAGCGGCAATGGCATTTCCGGCGGACTGCAACTGGCTGTGTCCGGCTGGCTGTTTCTCGCCGTGATGTTCATTGCCGGCATCATCACCGCACAACTCATGTTTGCAGGCCGCAGGGTCTGAGGCGCATCCGCGCAAGCGCGAAGGAGAATGTCCATGTTTCCTGTCACAGGCAACGCATCACTGGTTTTGGCGGTCGTGTTCGGCGCAGCCTTCGGCTGGCTTCTGCATCGCGGCCGCGTCGCCGATTACAACACCATCGTGCGGCAATTTCTGTTCAAGGATTTCACCGTCATCAAGATCATGCTGACCGCAATTATCGTCGGCGGTGTTGGCGTGTTTCTGATGCAGAGCGCCGGGATGG
>JBOFFO010000227.1:0-4195 GCA_051648665.1 Beijerinckiaceae bacterium
CCCGTAATCCGGCCATCGAGGCCCCGCGCGCGCAACAGCGCTTCCGCGCCAACACACTGACGACCATCAGCAGTCACTTGCGGCTGAAAATAGAGTTGCGCCAGATCAAGCATGGCTCAGCCATCCCGCAACGCTTCGCAGCCGGCAGTTATAGCCAGAGCTGCGGCTAGTTAGCAGTGCACATCGATGACAAAAGCAAGAAACCGACAAAGCAGAAATTCTCGATCAGATCGCAGGTATTTGCGCATCACAATAAACCGCACCCGTTAAGCGACGATTGCCCGACAGTTTGCTGACGGCGCCATATGTGAATACCGTTAACGCTTTCTCAGGACACGCCGCAGCGCAGCGTTACTGCTGTAATGGCAAATTGCGCAGATGCTCACATGATGCCGAATTTTGCCCAAGCCTCAACCGTGCTCATACCATCGCGGATCGCTTGCGCCACACGTTTCTCACCATGCGCTTTTTCAAAGGCAAGGCGTAGTGTTTCAGCCTCGGCGGCTTTCGGAATCGCCACCACGCCGTCCACATCCCCAAACAGGATGGCGCCGGGATCGATGGCAACGTTGCCAACCTCAATACGCACGCGATAATCCAGCACCTTGCCGCGCACGCCCTGATCCTGCCCGTAAGAGCCGTGACAAAATGTTGGGAACGCCAACGCCCGAATGGCTTTGGTATCACGCGCGTATCCATTCAATACGGCTCCGGCAGCGCCCAGAACCCGCGCGCGGGTTGACATCATCTCACCCCATTGCGCATAGGCCCCGCACACGCCGGAGGTGATATAGATTTCATCCCGCTTCAGATCATCGAGTGCTTCGAACATCAGGCCAAACGGCTTTGTCCCGAGGACTGATTTGCCCTGAATACCGGGTTCAACAAAAAAATCTGCTTCAAGCACAGTCATCGCCCGGCCAACAACAATCATCTCATCGGACAATGGTCTGATCGAGGGCGGCAAATACTGATGGCGAAAACCTTGCGCATCCAGCACGTCCCCAATGACGCTGGAGAATAGATCCTTGCGCATAAGAGCAAACAGCTCGGCATCGTTGTCTGGCAGTTGCATGATCATTTCCTCACTTTGCGTCACAATCTTGCCGGTCTGCGCCACGATAGGCAAGATCGGCCCCATGACATGGCATCACAACGGTTGCGCAGGATGACAGTTAGGCCGGCGCAGCGGCTTATTGGCGTCGCCGCTTGACTGACTCTGGCGCCCGATCTGGCGCTGGCCCCGAGCTTTCGCGCACCAGCAAATCAGCTTGAAGGGTCACCAGCGTGGCGTCAGATGACGGTCCTGTCATCGCTGCAACCAGCTTTTCACCGGCTTTGAAACCAATATCCCAGCGCGGCTGCCGCACTGTGGTCAGGGTTGGCTCGCAATAATCCGCATATTCGATGGCATCAAAGCCGACGATGGAAAAATCGCGTGGAATCGCGACACCGCGCGCGTGTAATGTTTTCAAGGCGCCAATAGCCATTTCATCATTGGCTGCGAACAGGGCGGTGGGGCGAAGGCCCGGCGGCATGGCCAAAATGCCGAGCGCCGCTTCCACGCCGGATTGAAATGTGAAATTTCCGGCCATAACCAGCGAAGCGTCAAATGGCAGGTTCGCCAGCTTCAGCGCACGCCGATAGCCACGTCGCCGGGCCTGATCAAGGATATTGCCTGAAGGCCCGGAAAGATACGCGATGCGACGATGCCCCAGCCCGGCAAGATGGCGCACCGCATCGGCCGCAGCGTCCGCATTGTTGATTTCCACCTGAGCAAAGGGAGCTCCGGGAATAACTTCGCAAGCAGCGACGATAGGCAGTTGCGCCTCATCAAGCGTCCGTCCGCCTGCCTTCAGCACATGCCCGCATAGCAGCAGAATGCCATCGACCTGCCCCGAAAGCGCCAGTTGCATGTAGCGCGCCTCTTTTTCAGCCGAATTGTCCAGATTTCCAATAATCAAACCATAACCGGCTGCCGACAATGCCGCATCGACGCCACGCAAAATTTCGGCAAAAAATGGATTGGCGATATCGGGCACCACGATCAGCACCATCATCGCCTTCCGCGCGCGCAAATTCCGTGCCGCTGCATTCGGTGTATAGCCTGTCGCCCGTACGGCCTGGATCACACGCTGGCGTGTATCCGCGTTCACCATATCAGGCGTTGCAAGCGCCCGGCTGACCGTGGCGGCAGACACACCGGCGAGGCGCGCTACGTCGGCGATCTTCGCTGGTGCAGCAATTTTTGCCGCGGTCTCGCGCATGCCGAAAATTCTCCTGACTCCACCGTAGGTTGCTTTGCTTTCCACAGTGCCGCCTGCGGCGCAAGGCACGACCTTGCAAATGCAAGGGCTTGTGCTAACAATAATGAAATCGATTACAGAAGCCAATATTGGCCATTTTGGGAGAACGCCATGAAGATGCGATCACTGCTCGCAGCGGGAACTGCTGCGTTTGTTCTAGCCACCGCGCCGACCTGCGCGCAGGAGATGAAGGCGGAAGTTATTCATTGGTGGACATCAGGCGGTGAATCTGCCGCAGTGAAGGTTTTTGCTGATCAATTTACAAAATCGGGCGGCACCTGGCTGGACAGCGCAGTCGCAGGCGGCGTGAATGCGCGCACCGCCGCCATCAACCGCACTGTTGGCGGCAATCCGCCGACAGCCATGCAGTTCAACACGGGCCGCCAGTTTGAAGAGTTGGTTGAAAACAATCTTCTGGCTGATGTCGAAGCTGTAGCCGCCGAAAACAAATGGAAGGCCGTTCTGCCTGAAGCGCTCATCAACGCGACAACACGCAACGGCAAAATGTTTGCGGTGCCAGTCAACATTCATGGCCAGAACTGGCTTTTTTATAATAAAGACGTGCTGGCGAAAGCTGGCGTCGCAGAACCCAAGAACTGGGATGAGGCCATTGCGGGCCTTGAAAAAATTAAAGCAACAGGCGCCATTCCGCTCGCCTTCTCCGGCGCCAAGAACTGGGAACGGCTGCTGTTCAATTCTGTTCTGGTCGATAAGGGTGGCCCGGCACTCTGGAACAGCTTCTGGGGCAAACGCGATGCGGCATCCATTCAAAGCCCGCAATTCCGTGCTGCGGCGGACACTTTCAAGAAGCTGAAAAATTACGTTGATGCCGGCTCGCCGGGGCGCAACTGGAACGATGCAACGGCTCTTGTGATCCAGGGCAAGGCCGGCATGCAGATCATGGGCGACTGGGCCAAGGGTGAATTTGCCGCCGCCGGCAAGGTTCCGGAAAAAGACTATGGCTGCACGGTGCTGGCCACCAGCGGCCATGGCTTTGTGTTTGGCGGCGATGTCTTCGCGTTTCCGAAGCAGAAGGATGCAGCAGCGAGCAAGTCACAGGCACAACTCGCCAAGATCATGCTCGATCCGGTGACGCAAATTGAATTTTCAAAAAAGAAAGGCTCGCTGCCGGCCCGCCTCGATCTCGACGTTTCCGGACTCGACGCCTGCGCCCAGAAAGGCATGAAGCTCGTGCAGGAAAAAACCGTGCAGCTGCCGGCTGACGCCATGCTCGCGCCCCCGGCGACCATGGGCGCAATAGAGGACGTGATCTCCCAATTTTGGAACACCGGCATGACCACCGACCAGTTCATCGAGAAAGTCAACGGTGCTGCCAAGCAGCAATAATTATCAATAAATCTGATTGGTTTCGTCGCCGCCATGACCATGCCGGCGACGAACATCTCCCAATCCCGATGACGCATCACTTCCAACCCGGAGGCTGGAAAGCATCATGCCGAATGCCCGCCGGCTAACATCGAAGGCGTCTGCCTATTCCGCCTTGTTACCGGCCTTTTTGGTCCTGGTGGTTGTCTATATCGGCGCGACGGCATGGACCGTGTGGATGAGCGTAACCAGTTCGCGCATGCTGCCGAACAACAACTATGTCGGCGTGCGCAATTACGAGATTCTCTTCTCGAATGACCGCTGGCTGACATCCGTTAACAATCTGATGCTCTTCGGCGTTGCTTTTGTATTGATTTCGCTCGCGCTGGGCTTTCTGCTTGCCGTCGCCATTGATCAGAAAGTGCGCGCCGAAGATACCATCCGGTCAATTTATCTCTACCCTTACTCCATGTCTTTTGTGGTGACGGGTCTGGTATGGCAGTGGCTTCTGAATCCGACCTTCGGTATCCAGAAACTGGTGCGCAGCCTTGGCTTTCCAGATT
>JBOFFO010000228.1:0-1995 GCA_051648665.1 Beijerinckiaceae bacterium
TGGTCGCTCGTGAAAATGGGGACGACCGCGAACCAGAAGAAGCTGTTCTTCAACCTGCGCAAGGCGAAGAGCCAGATTCAGGCGCTCGATGACGGCGATCTGCGCCCTGATCAGGTCAAGCAAATCGCGACCAAGCTCGGCGTCGAGGAGCGCGAGGTGGTTGAGATGAACCGCCGTCTCGGCGGCGACGCATCCCTCAACGCGCCGATGGGCGCGGAGGATGGCAGCAGCGAGTGGCAGGACTGGCTTGTTGATGAATCGACCAGTCAGGAATCGGTATTGGCGGAGCATGAGGAAAGCGGCAATCGGCATCAGGCGCTGATGCAGGCGCTGACCGTTCTCAATGCGCGCGAACGCCGGATTTTCGAGGCGCGGCGGTTGCAGGACGATCCTGCAACGCTGGAAGATCTGGCCGCCGAATTCGGCGTATCGCGCGAGCGTGTGCGCCAGATCGAGGTGCGCGCGTTTGAAAAGGTGCAGGATGCGGTGCGCAAGGCGCTGACGGAGATCGAGACGCCGAAGGTGATGACGGTTGCGGCTCTACCGCAACCGGCACGCGCCCTGCCCGCACCGGGCAGCACGAGGCAGGCCTAGGCGCCGGCTCCCATTCGCGCATTGATTTCCGGCGGTAATGCCGGATAGTTTTGACAGCGCCCGGCCATCGGTCCGGGCGCTTTTTTCATGGGCCTGATGCATGACCAAACCGCTGAAGCGCGTCCTCTTTATCATGTGCGACCAGCTGCGCTTCGATTATCTCTCCTGCGCCGGCCATCCTCATATCGAGACACCGCACATCGATGCGCTGGCGGCGTGCGGCGTGCGCTTTTCCAACGCCTATGTGCAAAGCCCGGTCTGCGGTGCATCGCGCATGTCCTTCTCTACCGGGCGCTATGTTTCCTCGCATGGCGCGACATGGAACGGCGTGCCGCTGAAAGTTGGTGAAAAAACACTCGGTGATTTCACCCGCGCGCTCGGCGTGCCGTCCGTGCTCGTCGGCAAAACGCATATGAAGCCGGATGCGGAAGGGATGGACCGCCTTGGCATCGCGCCGGATTCGATCATCGGTGTGCGCGTCAGCGAGTGCGGCTTCGACCCGTATGAGCGCGATGACGGACTGCATGGCATTGGCCCGGAAGGGCTTTATGCGAAGCCACCGCGCTACAATGATTATCTGCGCGAGAAGGGTTTTTCCGGCGATAACCCGTGGCATGACTGGGCCAACGCAGGCGAAAATGAGGATGGGTCGTTGGCCTCGGGCTGGGCCATGCGGCATGCGCGCAAACCGGCGCGGATTCCCGAAGAGGAATCCGAAACGCCTTATATGACCAGACGCGCCATGGATTTCATTCACGCACAAAGCGATGGCCGTTATGTGCTGCATCTCAGCTACATCAAACCGCACTGGCCCTATATCGCGCCAGCGCCTTACAACGATCTTTACGGCCCGCAGCATGTCATTCCGGCAGTCAGGAGCGAGGCCGAACAAGAAAATCCGCACCCGGTTTACAAGGCGTTCATGGATTTGCGGGTGGGGCGCAATTTCTCGCGCGACGAGGTGAGGCGCGAAGTCATCCCCGCCTACATGGGACTCATCAAACAGATCGATGACCAGCTCGGTGTTTTATTCTCTGACTTGAGGTCGAAGAATTTGCTTGATGAAACGCTGATCATCTTCACTTCGGATCACGGCGATTATCTCGGCGATCACTGGCTCGGCGAAAAGGATTTATTTCATGACCCGTCCGCGAAAATTCCATTGATCGTCGTCGATCCACGCGCCAGCGCTGACGCCACGCGCGGCACGGTATGCGACGCACTGATTGAATCCATTGACATCGTGCCAACCATTCTCGAAGCCCTCGGCGATCACGCCGCCCGGCATGACCATGTACTTGAAGGCCGTTCGCTGATGCCGTTGCTGCGCGGAGAAAATCCTGTGTGGCGCACTGTGGCCATCTCCGAATATGATTATTCCGTGCTGCCGGTTGGCGCTGC
>JBOFFO010000229.1:0-1705 GCA_051648665.1 Beijerinckiaceae bacterium
GATCACCAATGGCGCCTCCGTCACAATGAGTCCGGGCATTTATGTGATCAAGGATGGTCCGTTCACAGTCGATGGCAACGCGAGCCTGTCAGGCAACAATACCGGATTTTATTTCACCGGCGCCGGGGCGCGGATCGACTTCAAGGCAGCATCAACCATTGCGCTGACAGCGCCCAAGGATGGACAGATGGCGGGCCTGCTGTTTTTCGAGGATCGCGCCGCTCCACTCAACCAGATCCACGAAGTCAGCAGTGACAATGCCGGGGTCCTGCTGGGCACGATCTATCTGCCAAATGGAAGGTTGCATGTGGCCGCCACAAAGCCGGTTGCGCAAGATTCCGCCTATACGATTATCGTAGCCCGGCGCTTCACGCTTTCGGAAGGGCCGACCATGGTGATGAACACCAAATATGGCTCGACAGACATCCCTGTGCCGCCCGGCGTGGGGCCTAGTGCGAACGGACCGAAACTGATCGAGTAAATCGCGTTTCCAGACAACCGGGCGATGATTAGGCTTGCCGAGACGCCGGCCATCCGCGTTCCAGCATCGCCGAAAATTCATCGGCGGGAACAGCGGGTGAAAAATAAAACCCCTGCAACTGATGGCAGCCGGCGATACGCAAAAATTCCTTCTGCACGGACGTCTCAACGCCTTCTGCCAAAACCTTGATACCCATGGAGCGGGCCATCGCAGTGATCGCCTGAACAATGGCAGCCGACTTTATATCGGCAATATCCACAATCAGCGACTTGTCGATCTTCAGCTTGTCGATCGGAAGACGGCGTAGATAGGACAGGCTGGATAGACCTGTGCCGAAATCATCAAGTGCGATACGAACGCCAGCCTGCCGCAGAATACCCATGGTTTCGGTCGCACGGTCAAAATCTTCGATCACGCCGTCTTCCAGCAGCTCCAATTCAAGCGCCTGCGGATCGACCTGCCACTCCGGCAAGGACCGCAGCAGCCGCGCCGCAAATTGCGGTTTGCGGAACTGGCGTGTCGAAATGTTGACGGAAACTGTTTTGCCAGGCCAGCGCCGGACCGCAGTGCACGCACTCTCGATAACCCACCAGTCAAGCGCATCCTCATCTGCTTCCGATTCAGCCATCAGCAGGATGGCCTTCGGCCCCGTAATCCGGCCATCGAGGCCCCGCGCGCGCAACAGCGCTTCCGCGCCAACACACTGACGGCCATCAGCGGTCACTTGCGGCTGAAAATAGAGTTGCGCCAGATCAAGCATGGCTCAGCCATCCCGCAACGCTTCGCAGCCGGCAACCATAGCCAGAGCTGCGGCTTGTTGGCAGTGCACATCGATGACAAAAGCAAGAAACCGACAAAGCAGAAATTCTCGATCAGATCGCAGGTGTTTGCGCATCACAATAAACCGCACCCGTTAAGCGACGCTTGCCCGGCAGTTTGCTGACGGCGCCATATGTGAATACCGTTAACGCTTTCTCAGGACACGCCGCAACGCAGCGTTACTGCTGTAATGGCAAATTGCGCAGATGCTCACATGATGCCGAATTTTGCCCAGGCCTCAACCGTGCTCATACCATCACGGATCGCTTGCGCCACACGTTTTTCCCCATGCGCTTTTTCA
Source organism: Beijerinckiaceae bacterium (assembly GCA_051648665.1). Taxonomy (GTDB): domain Bacteria; phylum Pseudomonadota; class Alphaproteobacteria; order Rhizobiales; family Beijerinckiaceae; genus Terrirubrum. The sequence continues at coordinate 1,602 of JBOFFO010000229.1, forward strand.
AAGGCAAGGCGTAGTGTTTCAGCCTCGGCGGCTTTCGGAATCGCCACCACGCCGTCCACATCCCCAAACAGGATGGCGCCGGGATCGATGGCAACGTTGCCAAC
>JBOFFO010000230.1:0-9451 GCA_051648665.1 Beijerinckiaceae bacterium
TGCGCCACTTCGCCAAACGCCATCGTTACCGGCGTCGCGCCGATTTTTTCCATGAATTTTGCCACCACGCCGTCGAGAATGCGCACCTTCAGGCCCTTCAGGTCGCTCAGGCCCTTGATCGCGGGCTTGCAGAAAATCAACTGCGGCCCGAATGGCCAGACGCCGAGCAGCTTTGTATTGAACTGCTTCTCCAGCCGTTCTGCTACAGCGGGCTGAAAGGCAGTGACAACCTTCTGCGCGGTGTCGTAGTTCGAGTTCAGCCCGACAAGATCGAGACCGAGAATGGTCGGCTCGTCGCGCGAAATCTGTGCCAGCCGCAGGCCGATAATGTCGAACAGGCCTGAGCGCGCCACGCGCAACTGCTCGAACTCCTTGATGCCGGTTGCATCGAGCGTCTTGTAGTCAGCCTCGACCGGGAAGCCGACCCTTTCACTCATTTTTTCAAAGAAGGGCTGCTCGCGGTTCTTCTGGATATTTCCGGTTGCCAGAGGCATGCCCATGATGCGCAACTTCACAGGTTCCTGCGCATGGGCAGGCGTCGCCAGCGCCGCCGCGCATGCGAAAGCGAACAGTGTGGGCAGCAAGGTTGTGGTGCGCATGGTCGATCCTCTTGTGGCGTCCGTCCCCGCAAGCACTGCAAATTGCGGGCCAGTGCGCAAGGGGGCACAGCCGTCTTTGATGGCTCGCGGGTGCAGAATGCGCGGCCTGTGTGCCGCATGGCGAATGGGCGCTTGTGTGTATTGGCGGCTGCAACGACGGGCGCTAGCCTGCCGGGAAGAGCGGAGAATGGATGTGACGACAAAACTGACGATGCGCCGCATCACGGGGCATGGCGAGGACTGCGTAGTTGCAGAGATTGGCACAGTGGTTATCGCGGGCTGGGCAGCGCGCGATGAAAAGGCCGTGCGCCACCACATTGACGAACTGGCGGCGCTGGGTGTGCCGCCGCCCTCTTCGGTGCCTGTGTTTTATCGCGTTGGAGCCTCGACCCTGACGCAAGCGCCGGTCGTGGATGTGCTGGGGCCGGATTCATCCGGCGAAGTTGAGCCTGTCATTGTCAGCCTCGCTGACGGGCTTTGGCTCGGCATTGGTTCCGATCACACCGACCGCAAGGCAGAAACATTTGGCATCGCCTTGTCAAAGCAACTCTGCGGTAAATCGGTCGGGCCTGATTTCTGGCCACTGGCGGAGGTTGCAGCGCACTGGGATCAACTCCAGATGCGCGCCTGGGCGACGATTGATGGGCAGAAAAGCCTGTATCAGGATGGGCTGTTGGCAACGCTGCGCCCGCCGGATGATCTTTTTGGCAGATGGCGGCCCGCGGAAAGGAATCTGCCGCCGGGCGCGCTGATGTTCGGCGGCACGCTCGGTGCCATCGGCGGCATTCGTCCGGCCGCGCGCTTTGAGATGGAATTGCACGATCCCGTTCTGGGCCGCACCATAAGCCACGGCTATGACGTGGCCGTCCTGCCGGTCATCGCCTGATGCTGCGGATTGGCATGCTGACCCCGTCCAGTAACACGGTGCTGGAACCGGTGACCGGCCGCATGCTGGCGCAGACGCCGCAGATCACGGCACACTTCGCCCGTTTCGCCGTCACGCAAATTGCGCTCGATGCGGCGGCGCTCGGCCAGTTCGATCCATCGCCGATTCTGGCGGCGGCTGAATTGCTCTCCCACGCAAAGGTGGATGTCATTGCGTGGAACGGCACATCGGCAAGCTGGCTCGGCCTCGACAAGGACCGGGCACTTGTTGATCAGATTGAAAATCGCACAGGCATTGCTGCGGCCACCTGCGTGCTTGGCTATTTCGATCTGTTCCAGAGCATGAACATTCGCACGCTCGGGCTGGTCACGCCTTATACGGATGATGTGCAGCAACGCATCGTGCAGACCTATGCGGGCGAGGGCGTTACCGTCATTGCGGAGCGGCACCTTGGCATCCGCGACAACTTCACCTTCGGCCTGACGCCGGAATCACAAATCGAAGCGATGATCCGCGAAGCAGCGGCGGCGCGGCCCGATGCGGTGGCGATTGTCTGCACGAACATGAATGGCGCGCGCGTGGCGGCGGATATGGAACAGAAACTGGGCATTCCCGTGCTCGATTCCGTTGCAGTGACCCTGTGGGCGTGTCTGCATCGTCTTGGCGCGGACATGCGCGATTTTCGGCAATGGGGCAGGCTGTTTGAATTGGGCGGAGGAAGCGATGGAGGCTGACATGGTGGCCGGTTTGGCTCAAGCCACGGGCCATGCGGTGCGGTTGGCCGCGCGCAGCGGCGCGTGGACCGGCCCGACCTCATCTCTGGCGCGTGGTTTCGTGCAGGGCAATGTAGCGATCCTCCCGCGCGATGGAGCCGATGACTTTCTGCGATTCTGCCAGCGCAATCCCAAACCCTGTCCGCTGATCGGCATTGGCGACCCGGGTGACCCGCATCTGCCGGCGCTTGGCAGCGATCTGGACATCCGCACCGATGTTCCGCGCTACCGGGTGTGGAAAGATGGCGTCTGCGTCGATGAGCCGGACAATATTCGTGCGATCTGGCGCGATGATCTCGTCGCCTTTGTGCTGGGATGCAGTTTTTCGTTTGAGCAGGCGCTGGTGGCGGACGGGCTTGATGTCCGCAACATGTCGGAATGCGTCAATGTGTCGATGTACCGCACGACCATTGCCTGCGCGCCCGCTGGCCGCTTTGCCGGTCCGCTTGTGGTCAGCATGCGCCCGTTCAAACCAGCCGATGCAATTCGCGCCATTCAGATCACGTCACGGTTTCCTGCCGTGCATGGCGCGCCGGTGCATATCGGCTTGCCACAATCCATCGGCATTACGGATCTGTCCCGCCCGGATTATGGCGATCCTGTCACCGTGCATGCGGATGAATTACCGGTATTCTGGGCTTGCGGCGTCACGCCCCAAGCCGTGATTGCTGCGGCAAAACCTCCGTTCGCGATCACGCACGCGCCGGGCTGTATGCTGGTGACGGATATGCTCAACAGCCGCATTGCCGCATTCTGATGAGTGCGGAACGCGCAAGCCGCTGAACATTATTCGATGCAGCCTACATCAGCATTTTCGTGTCGCCATCAACGGCGATGGCCTGGCCGGAAATGGTCCGCCCCCGGGGGGAGGCGATAAACACCATCTGGTCGGCCAGTTGCTGCGGCAGGATATATTCCTTGATTGAGGTATAGGCGAACGCCTGTTCCTCGACGGCTGAAAAGGGCTGGCCATATTGTTGCGCCTTCGCCTCCAGCACCCGGCGGATGCGGTCTCCCTTCACGAGGCCGGGCAGGATGGCGTTCACACGGATGCCGAACGCGCCAAGCTCGATCGCCAGCGATTTTGTGAATCCGATGACGCCCCATTTTGCAGCAGCATAAGGCGAGCGCAGCGCAAAACCACACTTCCCGGCTGCCGATGACAGATTGATGATCGATGCATTCCGGCTTTTCTTCAAATGCGGAATGGCCAGACGCGCACAGGTGAACTGGCTGGTCAGGCAAATTTCGATACAGCGGTCCCAGTCCTCCGGGTTCACATCCTCGACGCGCGCGGTTGGCCCGGCAATGCCGGCATTATTGATGAGCACGTCAAGGCCGCCGAGCCACGCGATGCCTTCATCCATCATGCGCGCGACAGCAGGCCGATCCGACACATCGCAATATACGCCTTTCACCGCCGGGTCGCTTGTACCCAGCGCCTCCAGAGCCGCCCTGTCCACATCACACACGAAAACCTTCGCGCCTTCGCGTGTAAAGGCCCGCGCGACTTCAAGACCGATGCCGCCGGCCCCGGCCGTAACAATCACGCGAAGTCCTTCAATCTGCATATCCATGGGCATGTCTCCTAAGCTGATGTCGCGGGCAGCCGCCCTTGTGACAAAATGAAATCCGCTGCGCCTTGAATATCTGCAGCCAGCGCAGCGCGCGCGCCGTCGGGGTCGCGCGCTTTGATGCCAACCAGCATCGCAGCGTGAAAGCGCACGGCGCCACCAACGCGCATGCGCTCAGGGTTTTCGCGCAAATCGAGATTAATCACCGGTCCAATGCGCAGCCACAAGCGCTCGATAATTGCCAAAAGTTCCGGCGATTGTGCCGCGTGATAGACGGCAAAGTGAAAGGCCTGATTGGCTGCCACAGCCGCTTGACGGACCCGGAGATGGTTGCCGCTGAGAGCACGAAACTGGGCTTCGCACCGGGCAATGTCGGCAATCTCATTGCGCGTCGCGCGCTGAGCGGCCATGGCGGCCGCTGTGCCTTCAATAGCGATCCGTACCTGTGTGATGTCGCGAAACCCTGAAGCGCTTATCATCGGTACAAACGCAGCCCGCTTTGGTTCGACCACGAGGGCCTTCTCCGCCGCCAGCCGTGAAACAGCCTCGCGAACCGGCATCATGGAAACGCCGAGCGCATCCGCAACAGACCGGAGCGAAACCTTGTCGCCCGGCGCCAGGCGACCGGCCATGAGGCGCCTGGCAAGATCGCGGTACACGCTGTCGGTCAGCGTGCCCGCCCCCTCGTTGGCGACAATCTGGTCAATCGTCAGGACATTTTTTCCGGTCATGGCTGTGCAGGAGGAACGGCTGGACAAGGGCACATTTTTCCGACAAGCTATCTGTGATCACAGATTCCGGCAAGGCCCGCGATGCCGCCCGGAAATAAAACAAATGATCGGGAGGTCCGCATGAAAGAACTCATTCATCCGTCGCGCCGCAGCCTGCTCAAGGGCGCAGGTGCCACTGCTATGCTGGCAGGGGTCGGCATGCCGGCCATCAGCCGCGCACAGGCCGACGCCATCCGTCTTGGCCATCTCACGCCGCGCACCGGCTTTCTCGGACCGCTCGGGGAATATGCGGTGATGGCGGTCGATCTCGCGGTTGAGGAAATCAATGCCGCCGGCGGCATCCTGGGCCGCAAACTGGAGGTGCTGAAGGAGGATTCCGTCAATCCGCAAACGGCTTCAGTGAAAGCCGAGCGCATGATCGAGCGTGACAAGGTGGCCGCAATCGTTGGCGAAATCTCGTCCGCATCATGCCTGACCATCGCGCAGGTCGCAGACCGCACCAAGACGCTGTTCATCAACACCGGCGGCAATTCCGATGCCCTGCGCGGCAAGGACTGCAAGAAATTCATGTTCCACATCGAGAGCCAGAACTCGATGTATGTGAAGACGGCTGGCCGCGCCCTGATGCAGCAAGGGCTGATTTCGGGCAAGAAAATATATTCGCTGACGGCCGATTACGCCTTCGGTCATGATCTGGCGAGCGTGGCCAAGCGTTTCTTTGCCGCTAACAACGGCAACCTCATAGGCGATGTTCTGGTGCCGACGGATGCGACGGACTTTTCCGCCTATCTGCTGAAGATCCGCAATGCCCGCCCTGATGTGGTCATTACCAATCTGGCCGGTAACCAGATCACGAATTTCCTCAAGCAGTATGCCGAATTTGGTCTCACGCAACCGGCTGCAGGGTTTGGCTTTGATACGGCATTGGCATGGGCGGCAGGCAAGGATAATTTCGCCGGCACATGGCCGGTGGTCTGGCATCACCTCATTGATACGCCCGGAACCAAGGCGTTTGTTGCGGCATTCACCAAGAAATATGGCAAGCCGCCGGAAAATCAGGCGTGGGGCGATTACATGATGATGCGCATTCTCGCCCAATCCATCACCGAAACAAAATCGACGGACAGCGTGAAGCTGATGGAGCATTGGGAGAAGGGCGCCAAATTCGACCTCCTCAAGACACGCGAAGGCTATTTCCGCGCTTCGGACCATCAGATGATGCACGAGATGTACACGGTGACTGCGCTGCCAGCGGCACAGGTCAAGAACCAGTGGGATCTCTTCACCTCATCAGCGGCGGTGCCAGGCCCGAATGAAAGCCTTGAGGTGATCGCTACGCAGGGCGATGAAGCCGTCTGCAAATTCGCCTGATGTGAGCCTCAATAACTGCGGTATAGCCGAAAAATCTTTCGGCCATACCGCACTTTGCCCTGCGCGCCACACCCATCGCGGCGTTCGGAGGGCTGCCTTGCGGGAAAAAACGCATGCTGTTTGTCCAGCAACTGCTCAATGGTCTGCTCGACGGCGTCTATTATCTGCTGATTGCGCTTGGCCTGTCCCTGATTTTTTCACTTGGCGGCATCGTCAATCTGGCGCACGGAGCCTTTTTCGCCATTGGCGCTTATCTCACCATTGTCTTTTCGCCCTATATCGGATTTTCAGGCTCGCTGGTGGCGTCACCCGTTGCTGTGGCCCTGATTGGCATTCTGATGGAACGCTTTCTCTTCAGGCGTTTCTACCGATCCGATCCGATTCTCTCGCTGTTGCTGACGTTCGGCTTGGCCATGGTGGCGGAACAGGTCTTGCGTCTGATTTTCGGTGCGCCACCCTTAAGCTATTCCATGCCGCGTGAATTGCGCGGCCAGATATTCATTGGCGATTTCGTTTATTCTTACTACCGCACCATCCTGCTGGCAGTAGCCATTGTCTGTGTCGCCGCCATATGGCTTTTGCTCAATAAGACATCGTTTGGCCGTGTTGTTCGCGCCGGCGTGCAAAATCCTGATATGGTCGGCGCACTCGGCATCTCTCTCCAGCCTTACATGACATCGGTGGCCGCGCTCGGCATCGGCCTCGCTGGTCTGGCCGGCGTTCTGCTTGCGCCAATCTATGCGGTGCATCCGGCTATGGGGCAGGAAATCATCACACCGGCATTTGTGGTCTGCGTCATTGGTGGGCTGGGCTCGTTTTGGGGCGTGGTGGTTGCGGCGCTTCTGGTTGGCCTCGTCAAGGGCTTCATGGTCGCGATCGATTATCCTGCAGCGTCCATTGCCGCGATTTATTTCATGATGCTTGTCGTTCTGCTCGTACGTCCGCGCGGGCTGTTCGGTGAACGCATCCAGCGTTTCGAGTAGGCGCACCATGCATCATCCACGCCAGCTCTTCATCGCGGCGCTTGGCCTTGTGCTGCTGCCGCTTGTTCTCAACACCATTGGCCTGACATGGACGTCGGCTACAGAAGTGGTGATTTTCGCCATGGCCTGCATGGCGCTGAATATTCTTGTCGGCCATACCGGCCTGGTGAGCTTTGGCCATGGCGCGTGGTTTGGCCTTGCAGCCTATGCAGCTGCGCTGACGCAACTCCATTGGTTCCCCGGCTCATTCGTCGGTCCGGCCATGGTGGCGCTCGGCCTAGTGGCGATACTCGCAGCGGGATTTGGCGCGCTCATTTTGCGCCGCCGCGGTGTTTACTTTTCGCTGTTGACGCTTGCGCTCTCAGCGATGCTCTACACCATCGCCTTTCGCTGGACGGCCGTAACAGGTGGAGAAAACGGACTTGGCGGCATCGTCCGTCCAGTCTGGTTTGGACTGTCGCTTGATTCCTCGCGCAACTACTACATCTTCGTGGCATTGCTTGCGTTCGCCGTGGTCTACTTGCTGTGGCGTTTTCACGCTTCGCCCGTGGGCACGACGCTCGTCGCCATCCGTGAAAATGAGCAACGTGCGCGTTTTGTCGGCTATCCCACCAACAGTTACAAATTGATCGCCTTCACCTTGTCGGCGACAATCACGGGTCTTGCCGGTGTGTTGCTGCTGTTCAACAATCGTCTGACCTCGGCAGAACCGATCTCGGTCGCTTTTTCCGGTGAATTGCTGATCATGGTTGTGATCGGCGGCATGCGTTCATTTCTTGGCCCGGCGCTCGGTGCGCTGTTCTTCATACTCTTCCGCGAATATCTGTCCACTCACACGGCGAACTGGCTGTTATTTTTCGGGCTGCTGTTCGTCGGGTTCATTATTTTCTCACCCGATGGTCTGGTCGGTGTCTATGAGCGCTTGATGCGCCCTTTCCGCAAAGTTGCGGTGCAAGCGGCGGCGATGGCAGGGCGCCAGGCTGGCGCATCTGGCCGCATTCCCGCCCATCTCATCCGGCAGGGGCAGGGCGCCGCAACAGCACTTGAGGTTGAAGGCATTGCCAAGAGCTTTGGCGGCATTCGCGCGGTGCGTGGCGTCAGCTTTGCCGTGGCCGATAAATCCCTTCATGCGTTGATAGGTCCCAACGGAGCAGGAAAAACCACGGCCTTTAACTGTGTGTCTGGCATGTTTTCTCCCGACTCTGGCCATGTCCGGCTTGATGGGAGGGAAATAGGCCGGCTTAATCCGGAACAGATCACGCAAGCCGGCATTGGACGATCGTTCCAGATCACAAATCTTTTTCCGACGCTTTCGGTGCATGAAAATATCAGGCTCGCGGTGCAAGCCCGGCATCCCCATCGCATGAATGTCTGGACATCCGCCGGCCGGCTGGACGGCGTTGCATCGGATACGGCCGAACTGTTGCAATGGACGGGTCTCGGCGGTGCAGAGGAGGCGGAGGCGGGCTCTTTATCCTATGGCGGACAACGACTGCTCGATATGGGCTTGGCGCTGGCGACGCAACCGCGCGTTCTCCTGCTTGATGAACCGCTGGCAGGGCTTGCCGCAGCCGAACGCACCCGCGTTGGCGACCTCATCAAATCATTGTCTGCTGATATCCCCGTTCTTCTGGTTGAGCATGATATTGATCGCGTATTCCGCCTCGCTGATCATGTGACGGTGATGAATGACGGCGAAGTGCTCGTGGATGGCGATGTGGAAACCGCGCGGGCATCCCAAAAAGTGCAGGAGGTTTATCTCGGATCCGGCAATATGGCGATTGCGGAAAAGCCGCGTGAAAGCGCTGCACGGTCCGAGATTCTGATGACGATTGCAAACGTCAATACATTTTATGGGAAAAGCCATATTCTGAATGATGTAACATTTGATGTGCATCAGAATGAGGTCATTGCGCTGCTGGGCCGCAATGGCGCAGGAAAATCGACACTTCTGAAAACAATTATTGGCATTGCACCACCGCGTACAGGTTCTATTGTTCTTGCAGGACAGGAAATTGCGCGCTTGCCAAGCGCTCAAATCGCGCGGGCTGGCGTTGGCTTTGTGCCGCAGGGGCGTGCCATGTTTGCAGGCATGAGCGTGCGTGACAATCTGGCGCTTGGTCGTCACTCCCGACTCACGGGCGCAGGCAAGCATTGGGATGAGGAAAAAATCCTGGAATTTTTCCCACGTCTTAAGCAGCGCATGGATACCGCCGCCGATTTTCTGTCCGGCGGTGAGCAGCAAATGGTCGCCGTGGCGCGCGCCCTGTCCGGCGACACGCGTGTGCTGCTTCTCGATGAGCCGTTCGAGGGGCTGTCACCGGCAGTAACGGAAGAATTGTTTGAGGCATTCCACAAATTGCGGCAGGAGCTGACGATCATCATCGTTGACCATAATCTTGATCTCGCATTGGCGATTTCCGATCGCACTGTCGCATTGGAACGCGGCGCCATCATGCATGTGGGTCCGTCGAAGGCGCTGCGCGATGATCTCGATTTGCGTCGCAAGGTCTTGTGGTTGTGATGAGAGAAAT
>JBOFFO010000231.1:0-5897 GCA_051648665.1 Beijerinckiaceae bacterium
TCTCGCGCGCACCAACCTGTCCCGCCTTGTCGCCAATGGCACGCTGGAGCGCAGCAAATCTGGCCGCAACACTTTCTACAAACTCAGCGCCAAGAGCCGCGCGGAATTTACGAAAGCGGCGCCTCTGATCTATGGCGCGTCGCCGCAGGCCAGCGGCCTGCATGTCGCCCTGCTGGACCGCTGCCCGCAGCGCAGCAAGGCGCGGGAATCGCTTGTGCGGCAAGGCTTCATCATGGCTGGCCCAGCCCTCGCTTTCGCGCCCGGCCGCGGCGCGCCGCCCGTCATCCCCGCCGGCGTGCTGCTGGCCCAGCCCTGCGCGTTGACGAAAGAATGGCGCGCGGCCATTGCCGAATTATGGAAACTGCCGGCGCTGGATGCGGCGGCAAAGCGCTTTGTAAAAGACTTTCAGACGTTGCAAGCCGGTGCGGCGCTCTCCCCGGCGCAGGGCATCACCGCACGCATTGCCCTGGTGCACCAGTTTCGCCGCTTGGCGCTGCGCGACCCCGGCCTGCCCGTTGCCGCGTTGCCAGACCCGTGGACCATGACCGCCGCGCGGCTGCTGTTTACCGCCGTCGAAGGCAATTTGCGTGCGTCATCAATGGCATATCTCTCGCAAGCCGGCTTCTACCGGCATCCAGACGCCTGACCACGCCGCGCTCGTCTGCACCGTGAGTTATACTGCATCGCAATATATAACAAAAATATTTGACATACAGATTTTCTGTTACATAATTCGGAAGAACAGGGGGAGATGCAGCGATGTATTCACAAGCGCTGAATGAGAAGGATTCTGGCCAGCACCGGATCGAGGATCCCGCAAAACTCGCCGCCTTCGAGGCGCGCTGCGCCGCTGAGGAAAAGATCGAGCCGAAGGATTGGATGCCGGAAGCTTACCGGCGCACGCTGGTGCGGCAGATTTCGCAGCATGCACACTCCGAAGTCATTGGCATGCAGCCCGAAGGCAACTGGCTGACGCGCGCCCCTTCGCTGCGCGCCAAATCCGTGCTGCTGGCCAAAATTCAGGATGAGGCCGGCCATGCCCATTATCTTTATTCCGCAGCCGAGACGCTCGGTGTCACGCGCGAGGAGCTGGAGGAGCAGCTCTTGTCCGGCAAGGCGAAATATTCCTCGATCTTCAATTATCCCACGCTGACCTGGGCCGATATGGGCGCAGTCGGCTGGCTGGTTGATGGCGCGGCCATCATGAACCAGATTCCGCTGTGCCGCTGCTCCTATGGCCCCTATGCGCGGGCTATGATCCGCATTTGCAAGGAAGAGAGTTTTCACCAGCGGCAGGGTTTCGAGATCATGCACACGCTGGTGAAAGGCACGCCGGCACAGAAGCAGATGGCGCAGGATGCCCTCAATCGATGGTGGTGGCCCTGTGTCATGATGTTCGGTCCCTCAGATGCCGATTCTGTCCATTCGCAGGACACGATGCGCTGGAAAATCAAACGGTTTTCCAATGACGATCTGCGCCAGAAATACATCGACGCCATTGCGCCGCAAGCGCAATTCCTCGGCCTGACGATTCCCGATCCCCAGTTGAAATTCAACGCAGAGACGGGCCATTGGGAGCATGGGCCGATTGATTGGGTTGAGTTCAAGAATGTCGTCGCCGGCAATGGCCCTTGCAACCGCCAGCGCATGAAGCATCGCCGCGCCGCGCATGCGCAAGGCGCATGGGTGCGCGAAGCCGCGCTGGCTTTCGCCGAAAAGCGCGCCCGCCGCAAGGCTGCGCAAACACTGCAAGCCGCCGAATAAATCCACCTGATCTCTCCCCCGGAATTGACCGATGACCGAGAAGAATTTTCCTTTGTACGAAGTATTCATCCGCGCCAAAGCCGGCCTGTCGCACAAGCATGTCGGCTCGCTCCATGCCGCCGACAATGAAATGGCCTTGCAAATGGCGCGCGATGTTTACACCCGCCGCAGCGAAGGCGTGTCCATCTGGGTCGTGCCGTCTGCACTGATCGCCGCGTCTGATCCAACGGACAAGGATATGCTGTTCGAGCCGTCGGCCTCCAAGGTTTACCGCCATCCCACCTTTTATGAGGTGCCGGATGAAGTCGGCCATATGTGAGCAAGACCATGACCGACACGCCGCTCTTTATTTACACGCTGCGCCTCGCGGATAACGCGCTGGTGCTTGGCCATCGCCTGAGCGAGTGGGTGAGCCTTGGTCCGACGCTGGAAGAAGATATTGCGCTCGGCAATCTCGGCCTCGATCTCATCGGTCAGGCGCGCATGTTCTATGATTATGCCGGCGCGATCGAAGGCAAGGGCCGCGATCAAGACGCGCTCGCCTATTTTCGCGATGGCAACGCCTATCGCAATGTACTGCTGGTAGAGCAGCCCAACGGCGATTTCGCCTTCACCATGATGCGGCATTTTTTCTATGCCGCATTCGCCGCGCCTTTCGCCAAGGCCTTGATGCAATCCAGTGACGCAACGCTGGCGAATATTGCCGCCAAGGCGGAAAAAGAACTCGCCTATCATCTGCGCCATGCCAGCGAATGGGTCATCCGCCTCGGCGATGGCACCGACGAAAGCCATCGCCGCGCGCAGGATGCCGCCGATGAGCTGATCACCTACACGGGCGAATTGTTCGAGACCGATCAGGCAGAGCAGGCGCTAATTGACAAGGGCATCGCGCCCGATCCGCAAACGCTGCGCACACTCTATCAGAACACGTTGCAACATGTGTTTCAGGAAGCGACTCTGACATTGCCGAAAATCGGATTTTCCCAGACCGGCGGCCGGCAGGGAAAACATTCCGAGCATTTGCAGCACATGCTGGATGAAATGCAATCGTTGGCCCGCGCCCATCCCGGCGCGGTGTGGTGAGTGCCGTGGGCGCGGTGCTCTCCTTTCCTGCGCAAGGCGTTGATGGCGAACGGATGCGCGCGGCGCGGGACGCTATTGCGACCGTGCATGACCCGGAAATTCCGGTGCTTTCACTCGATGATCTCGGTGTCGTCCGCCGCATTGAGATCGCGCAGGATGGCGCCATCGAGGTTGACATCACGCCAACCTATTCCGGCTGCCCCGCCATGCGCACGATGGAGCTTGATATTTTCACCGCACTCGCAGCGGCGGGATTTCAGAACCCGCGCATCCGCACCGTGCTCTCACCGGCCTGGACGACCGACTGGATGAGCGCCGAAGGTCGCCGCAAACTCTCGACCTACGGCATTGCACCGCCAGCGGCAAAAGCCTCGCGCCGCGCCCTGTTTGGCGACGATGATCCGCTCGCCTGTCCGCAATGCGGTTCGCACGACACCAGGAAGCTCAGTGAATTTGGTTCGACAGCATGCAAGTCGCTGTGGCGCTGCAATGCGTGTCTCGAACCCTTCGACGCCTTCAAATGCATTTGAACCGACAGGTTACGCCATGAGCCGCTTTCACACCCTGAAAATTGCTGATGTTCGCCGCGAGACGCGCGACAGCGTGTCCGTCCTGCTGACGGTGCCTGACGCGCTGAAGGCCGAGTTTTCCTTCGCGCCCGGCCAATACCTGACTTTGCGCACAACCATCGATGGCGAGGATATTCGCCGATCCTATTCCATCTGCTCCGGTGTGCTCGACAATGAATTGCGCATCGGCGTCAAGAAGGTTGATGGTGGCGCTTTTTCCACCTTCGCGAATGAAAATCTGAAGGCGGGCGATTCCGTTGAAGTGATGCCGCCTGATGGCCGGTTTACGCCGGACCTGACCGCCAGCGCCGGCCGGCATATTCTCGGCATTGCCGCCGGTTCTGGCATCACGCCGATCCTGTCCATTGCCAAATCGGCGCTGGCTGCTGATCCCGCAACCCGCGTCACTGTTATTTACGGCAACCAGACCTCCGGCACCGTGATGTTTGCTGAAGAGCTGGAGGATTTGAAGAACCGCAATCTCGGCCGCTTCTCGCTGGTTCATATTCTGTCGCGCGAGGCGCAAGATTTGCCGATCCTGTCAGGCCGCATCAGCGCTGAGAAACTGCGCGCCCTGGCTGACAGCGTCATCGATTTGGCCCATGTCGATCAGGCATTTCTATGCGGCCCGCAAGGCATGGTCGATGAAGCGAAGCAGGCCCTGCATGCGCTGGGACTCGCGCCGGAGAAAATCCGCACGGAATTGTTTACCGCCTCCGAGCCTCGCAAGGCGTGGAAGCCGCCGCAGGGCGCAGCCGCCACGCAGGTCATCGCCCAGGTAACCGCCACGCTTGATGGCAAGAAACACAGCTTTGCCATGACTGCAGGCGATGAGAATGTGGTGGAGGCTGCAGCGCGCCACGGTATCGAACTGCCATATTCCTGCAAGGGCGGCATGTGCTGCACCTGCCGCTGCCGCGTCGAACAAGGCGCAGTCGAGATGGCGCAGAATTTCTCGCTCGAAGAATGGGAAACCAAGGCGGGGTTTGTGCTGGCTTGCCAGTCCCGGCCGACAACACCGCAACTGGCGATCGACTTCGATCAAATTTGACCACCGTCAGACCGCTCGGATGCCCGCAATGAAAAGGCGCGTCACCAGCGCCGCATAATCCTGCGCCGAAACCTGTCCACCTTCGCGGAACCACATATATTTCCAGTTCAGCGTGCCGAACACGGACATGGCGAGCGGCTTGATCATCGGCTTTTTTAGCCGCGGATTGAGTGCGGCAACATTCGCAACCATGACATCGACAAGACGCCGTTCCAACCGCTTCAGCACCGCCTGCTGGTCATCCGGCAGCTGACCGAGATGATTGATCTGGATTTTATGCTCGGCATCCGCATCCCGGTAGCAGTCGAGGATGGCACTGATAACGCCGTGAAACCGCACTTCTGGGCTGAGGCTGGCATCGTCTGCTGCCTCGGTCATCTCCACAAGTTCACTCAGGTGCGCATGGATGATGTCATGCAGCAGCGCATCCTTGGAGTTGTAATAGTGGTAGAACAGCGCCTTTGAAATGCCGAGCGCCTGGGCAATATCCAGCAGTGATGTGCGGTCATAGCCCTGTGCGGCAAACAGCTCTGCCGCGCGGTGCAGGATGGCCGCGCGTTTGTCATCGTAATCCTGCGCGCGCGGACGGGCCACTCACTCCCCCTTCGGACGCTTGTCGATCACCCGGCGCGCCTTGCCAAGTGACCGTTCAATGCCATCGACCGGCAGCACTGTGACGCGAGCCGATACACCGACATTGTCCTTCACCATTTTGGCCAGCATCTTTCCGGCCGCCTGTGCGCCATCGCCGGCGCCCGGACGCTCCTCGACCAGAATTTCCATCTGATCCATGCGGCCATCGCGAGTCAGGATGATCTGGTAGTGTGCTGACAAGGAATCAAGCGTCAGCAATTTTTCTTCGATCTGCGTCGGAAACACATTCACACCGCGCACGATCATCATATCGTCGGTGCGCCCGGTGATTTTTTCCATGCGACGCATCGAGCGTGCAGTCCCCGGCAATAGTCGCGTCAAATCGCGTGTCCGGTAGCGGATGACGGGCATGGCTTCCTTCGTCAGCGATGTGAACACCAGTTCGCCCTGTTCGCCATCCGGCAACACTTCACCGGTCTCGGGATTGATGATTTCCGGGTAGAAATGATCTTCCCAGATATGCAGCCCATCCTTCGTCTCGACGCATTCATTGGCGACGCCCGGCCCCATCACCTCCGAAAGGCCGTAGATATCAACGGCGTGCATATCGAATGATTGCTCGATTTCATTTCGCATGGCGTTGGTCCACGGCTCAGCGCCGAAAATGCCGACCTTCAGCGATGTTGATACCGGGTCAATGCCGCGTTTCTTGAACTCATCAAGAATGGCCAGCATGTAGCTCGGCGTCACCATGATAATGTCCGGCTTGAAATCCTGAATCAACGCCACCTGCCGGTCTGTCATGCCGCCGGAAATCGGAATGACGGTGCATCCCA
>JBOFFO010000232.1:0-7775 GCA_051648665.1 Beijerinckiaceae bacterium
CGGTGTCTTGGGCGGCATTGACGCTGCGCTGCCGGGTCCATACCTCCAGCGGGTCATTTTCACGAGATCAATCATGTCCGAGCTCCTCAATCTCCTGCAAACCCGCCGCTCGCTCGCGCCGCACAAAATGATCGGGCCAGGCCCGACGACAGCTGAGATCGAGACCATTCTGGGCGTTGCGTCGCGTGTGCCTGATCATGGCAAGCTCGCACCCTGGCGCTTCATCGTGTTTGAGGGCGATGGCCGGGGGCGCGGCGATGCCGTCATCAGCGCGGTATTCGCGCAGAAAAATCCGGCGGCGGATGAGGACCGCAAAGCCATCGAGCGTGGCCGGCTGTCACGCGCGCCGGTGGTCATCGCCGTGGTCAGCAAGGCCGCGCCGCATGTGAAAATTCCGGAATGGGAACAGGTGATGTCGGCGGGCGCAGCGACCATGAATCTGGTCTGGGCGGCGAATGCGCTGGGCTTCACTACTGCATGGCTCACCGAATGGTTCGCGTTTGACCGGGATGTGCTCGATGGTCTGGGCCTTGCGCCGCATGAGAAAATTGCGGGCTTCGTGCATATCGGCACGCGCGGCGAACCGGCGGATGACCGCCCGCGCCCGGCGCTGGCTGATATTGTGACACGGTTTTGAGGGCCAATGATGTTTTTTGAACCTGAAGCGCGCGACCGCAATATCCTGCCGCATGATCCATTCAAGGCCATTGTTGCGCCGCGCCCCGTGGGCTGGATTTCCGCTGTTGATAAAAATGGCGCGGTCAATCTGTCGCCCTATTCTTTTTTCAACGGCTTTCATTCCCGGCCCAATATCGTGGCGTTTGGCAGTGAAGGCATTAAGGACGCAGCGGCGTTTGCGCTGGATACCAAGGAATTTGTGTTTAATCTGGCAACCTATGCGCTGCGGGACAAAATGAACGCCACGTCAGCGCCCCTGCCGCGCGGGCAGAGCGAGTTTGAATTTGCGGGCCTCACGCCTGTGCCGTCGCGCTTGGTCAAGGCGCCGCGCGTGAAGGAATCGCCCGCCGCGCTGGAATGTGTGGTGACCGATGCGGTGCAGCTGAAGGGCCGCGATGGCCGGCCGCTGAATGGCGTGGTGATTTTCGGCGAAGTGGTCGGCGTTTATATCGACGACGCTTTCATCAAAGATGGCCGTTTCGATACGGCGGGCGCGCAGCCCATCGCGCGCTGCGGCTATGCTGATTATGCGGTTGTCACCGAATTGTTTTCGATTGAACGGCCACCGGGCGGGTGAACAAGCCCCGCCGCTTGCGCGCGCGCCAGTACCCGCTCGGCGCGGACGAGATGGGGCTTGTCCACCATTTCGCCGTCCATGCCGACGACGCCCATGCCGGGATTTTGCGCGAACGCCTCGATGATGCGGCGGGCGCGGGCAATCGCTTTCTCGTCTGGTGTAAATACATCATTGATGATCGCAACCTGCGCCGGATGAATCGCCATTTTTGCGGTAAATCCGTCGCGGCGCGCCTCCTCGCATTCGGCGCGCAAGCCGTCGTCGTTGCGGAAATCGACATAGACTGTGTCAATCGCCTGAACGCGCGCACTGCCCGCCGCAAACAGAAGCATGTCACGCGCCAGCCGGTAGGGCGATGTGAACGCGCCGGATGAATCACGGTTCGCTTCCGACGCAATGTCGGCAGACAAATCCTCTGCTCCCCAGGTCAATGCATCGAGCCGCGCGCTGCAACCGCGATAGCTTGCCAGCCCGAAAATCGCTTGCGCCGTTTCGGTGGCGATGGCGATGATTTTGGTCGCGCCATCAGCCATGCCATGGCGTGCTTCCGCCACCGCCAGCTTGTTGCCAAGCTGTTGCACATCTGCGCCGCCATTGGCTTTCGGCAGCATGATCGCATCTGGTGCGGCGGCCATCACCGCCCCCACATCCTCATCGGTCATCCCCGTATCGAGCGCATTGACGCGCACGATGAGGCGCGGGCGCTGCGGTTGTTCGCGCGCTGTGCGAATAAACGCGGTGGCGATGCGGCGCGCCTCTGCCTTGCGGGAGGCTGCAACGGAATCCTCCAGATCAATAATCAGCGCATCGGCGCCACTTCCCAGTCCCTTCGCCAGTTTTTTCTCGGAATCGCCGGGCACGAACAGCAAGGATCGCATCTCAGACCTCAATCGTATCAGTCGGCATTTTCAGCATGAACGCCTGCCGCCGGCATTCCGCCACCAGCGAGCCATCTTGCTTGTAGGCGCGGTGATGAAAATCAACAATGCCGGCATTGCCGCGTGATTTTGATTCCCGCTTGGCCATGATTTCCGTGGTCACGCCTATGGTGTCGCCCTCGAATACCGGGGCGGGAAACTTCACATCGGTCATGCCGAGATTGCCGATGGTGGTCGCCACCGTGGTGTCATTGACGGAAATGCCGATCATCAGGCCGAGCGTGAACAGGGAATTGACGATGGGCTTGCCCCATTGCGTTTCGGTCGCGCAAAAATGGGCGTCGATGTGCAGCGGCTGCGGGTTCAGCGTCATGTTGGAGAACAGCATGTTGTCCATCTGCGTGACGGTCCGCGTCAGCCCGTGGCGGATCACTTCACCGACCTGAAAATCCTCGAAATAGCGGCCGCCGCGCGGGTGGCGGGGCAGGGGGCTGGCGCGATCAGGCGTTGCGGGCATGGCGTCCTCTTGCGGTCGGATGGTATTTAACCGGCGGTTTACCATAAATATGGCATCGTGCGAGGCATGGGGCGTGGAGTTTTGGGCGCCCGACCGTTGCTGGGTTCCGCATGTTCCTGTTCACAACGCCTGCCCGTGTGATGCCCAAGGCCGATGGCATCGCTGCCGCCGTGCAGGCGGGCGCGGAGCGCAGCGGCACGAATTTCAACTATCTGCTGCGCACGGCGCAACGTGAATCGGCGATGAACCCCACGGCGAAGGCTGGCACCTCCTCCGCCACTGGGCTGTTCCAGTTCATCGAGCAAACTTGGCTGCAAATGGTCAAGGCTGATGGCGGCAAGCATGGCCTGAACCGCTATGCGGAGGCCATCGAACAACGCGGCAGCCGCTATGCGGTCAACGATCCGGGGCTGCGGCAGGAAATTCTCAATCTGCGCAACGATCCGCAGGTCAGTGCAGTGCTGGCAGGCGAATTGTCGCGCCGCAACGGCGCATCGCTGGCGCAGGCGCTGGGCCGTGCGCCGACGGAAGGCGAGCTTTATGTCGCGCATGTCATGGGTGCGCGCGGTGCGGCGCACCTGATCCGGGAAGCGCTCACCAATCCATCGCGCAACGCGGCGGCGATGTTTCCTGATGAGGCGGCAGCCAATCGCGGCCTGTTTCATGACCGCACCACGGGCAGCGCGCGCACGGTGGGGCAGCTTTATGGGGTGCTGACTGCCGGATTTGGCGCAGGCGCACCTACGCAGATGGCACAAGCCGAAGCACCAGCAGCAGGCGCGTGGCTGACGGCCGTGCCGCAGGCCAGCGCCAACACATCCGGCCGCCGCACCATGGATGCGCTGTTCCGCACCGAAGGCGCGCGCGGCCCAATTTCCCAGAGCGTGCAGCGCCTGTGGGGCGGGCGTGCCGCCGAGGTGACCGCACGTGCCCGCTATTTTCCGGGCGCTGAAGATAAGATCGTGGTGGAGCAGGTGGCGGCGGCTCAGGTTGCGCCCGCCAATGCTGCCGCGCCGACCATGCCAAACAATCCTGCCGGGCAGAATGCAGCGGATCGATCCGGGCGCCAGAAGCAGCGCGCGCTCAAGCCTCTTGATCTCCAATCCCTGATGAAACCGGTTCGCACATGATTACCAGGCGTTTCCTTGAATGGTCGCGGCATGCCAATGCCAGCGAGCGGGCCGAAGGCGCAAATGCGTTGGCGCGCGCTTATCTTTATTCCGATCTCGCGGACGAAGAGCGTGGGATGGCGGAAGCTGCGCTTACCACACTGCTCGATGACAATTCGGCGCTGGTGCGCCGCGCGCTTGCTGATGCGTTCGCAAGCGCTGCCGATGCGCCGCGTTCGCTTGTGATCGCGCTCGCGCATGACCAGAGCGACGTGGCCGCGCCGCTGCTCGCGCGTTCACCTCTGCTCAGCGATGCCGATCTCGTCGATTGTGCAGCCGTTGGCGACATCGTCTTGCAAGGCGCGATTGCCACGCGTGCGGACCTCTCCATGCCGGTGTGTGCCGCTTTGGCCGAAGTTGCGGGTCCTGATCCGCTGATTATCCTGTGCGGCAATACCAGCGCGCAGATTTCGGAAGCCTCCCTGCGCCGCATGATCGAGCGGCATGGCGACGTGGCTGCCTTGCGCGAAACCATGCTGCAACGCCCTGATTTGCCCGTGTCCGTGCATCATATGCTGATCATGGCGGTGTCGAACACGCTGTCGCAGTTTATCGATCAATGCCAGTGGATGCGCAGCGAACGACGCATGCGCGTCGTGAGCGAGGCCTGCGAGGCCGCAACCATCACCATCGCCGAAGATGCGGTGAAAGAGCAGAGCCTGGTGCTGGTGCGCCATTTGCGCGAGACGAAACAGCTTACCGCTGGCCTCCTGCTGCGGGCGCTGTTCAGCCACCGGTTTGGATTTGTGGCGGCGGCCATCGAGGATTTGTCTGGTCAGCCGGCCAAACGTGTTACGGCATTGCTGAACGATCCGCGCAGCGCTGCGTTCCGGGCGCTTTATTTACAATCAGGATTGCCGGAGAGCCTGCTGCCAGCATTTCGCGCCGCGCTGCTTGCCCGGCGCGCCTGCGCCCATGATGCGCCGGCGCAGCTCAGCCGCCGCATGATCGAGCAGACCCTGCTGGCGTTGGAAGACCTGCCGGAAGCGGATTACGACAAGCTGTTCGCGTTGCTGCGCCGCTATGAGACGGAAGCGACGCGCGCGGAGGCCCGCGCCTTCATCGATGCGATGATGAGTGAGCCTGCCGCCAATATCGAGGATGAAATCCGGGCGCTGGTTGAAGCCGAGTTTTCCGTCGCCGCCTGAGCGCGGCGCGGCCTATTCTTTCGGCTCCGGCGCGACGAAATCGAGATATTCGTTGGTCACTTCGAGAAGGCGCACAGCCAGTTCGCGCGCTTTCGGATTGCCAGTGCCGCGGGCATTTTCGCGCACCATGGCGCGCACCGCATCGACATGCTGATCGACGAGCGCGTCGGGAATTTTCTCCGGCGGACAGCGGTCGAGCAGCTTGGACAAAGAATCAGCGACGCGTCCCGCCAGCGGAAAACCGAAGACGCCAGCATTGCCGCGCACCGTATGGGCGGCCTGGAACAGCGCTTCACGTTTTTCTTCCGAGGTGCGGTTTTCATTGAAGCCCGCGCGCGCTTCCGCAAGGCGGTCGGTTTCCGACGACATCCAGTTCTGAAAATTCCCGGCCACCTCATCGAGCGCGGTTTCGCCATGAGCGATGGTCTGCTCCACCGACGCATCGCCGGTGCGCATCACCACATAGGCCTTCTGCTTCAAGGCGGTGGGTGGATGCAGCAGTGTGTGATCTTTTTTCTTTTCCGCGCGGACTTCATCAGGACGCGATGCGGTGTTATTCCGGAAATGGCTCATGGCTGGGCTTCCTTGCGGTCACCGGCATCTGGTGGCGAAGCAGGCGGGGCAGGGCGGCGACGGCCGCGCCGATCTTCTGCGCCGAGATCGGAATAGACGCCGAAGCGGCGGCGATCCGGTCCAAAAAAGTTCGGGGTTTCGACGAATTGACGCGGCGCAGCCAGGCAGCTGCGCGCCCGCAAATAAAAGCCTTTGGCCGAGATTGGCTTGACCAGAAATTCATTGACGCCGGCATCGCGGGCGGCGCACACGCGCGCAGCGTCGGCCAGTGCAGTGCATATCAGTATGGGCACATAAGGGTTAGCGCTGGCAGCGCGGTTGCGCAGAGTTTGCACGAGTTCGAGCGGCCTCATGCCGGGAATATCCCAGTCGCACACCACAAGATCCGGCACGCCGTCGAAAAACATTTGCAGCGCGCTGGGACCGTCATGGGCGAGATGAATGCCGTGGGCATGGTAGCCTGTGAGAATTGTACGGTAGATGCGGCGCATGTGGGCGCTGGCATCGACGCACAGGATCGACAGGTTCGAAAAATCACGCAGGATGTCCGGCGCGGCCTGCGTCTCGCAGGCAGGAGTGGCGTGAAGGGTCATGCGACATCTTTCGCCGGTTTGGACGGATCGATGATGGCGGCATTCTTGCGCCGTTCCGGCCCGGCGTAGTCGACCGCCTGGGCGCGGCGGCGATCCGGCCCGAAATATTGGGCTGTACGGATGAAGGGCCGTGGGTTGGCCACCGTGTTCTGCACGCGCTGGAACAAGCTCTTGGCCGAAATCGGCTTGACCAGAAATTCGGTCACGCCCGCATCGCGCGCTTCCTTGACGCGGCGCATCTCGGAATGGGCCGTGACCATGATGATCGGCACATAAGGGTTGGTCGTCGATGTCGGCTGGCGGATCATGCGCGTCAGCTCAATTCCGTCGAGAATCGGCATTTCCCAGTCGGTGATGACAATGTCAGGGGCGTGCTGGATGAAGGCTTCAAGGCCGGCCGCGCCGTCTTCCGCCTCATACACCTCGCGGGCGCCAAACCCGTGCAGCAGGGCGCGCATCACCCGGCGGATGAAGGTGTTGTCGTCAATGACGATGAACCGCAAGCGGCTGAATTCAACCCGCATCATCGCGGCGGTGCCCTTTCTGGACGGAACAATTCGCCCTCCAGAACAGCACAGGCCGGTTAAGGGCCGGTTATTGCAACCAGAGCGGGTTTAATAGCCGAACTGTTCGTTCAGAATCCGCTCGTCGAGGGAGTGGCCGGGGTCATGCAGCAGCACGAGGTCCTTGCTGCGGTCTACGCTGATCTCGACCGCCAGCACATCATTGACCTCGGTGTGATCCGCGACAGCGCCGACCGGGCGCTTTTCCGCTTCCATTACCGCGATGGAGATGCGCGCATGGTCCGGCAGCAGCGCGCCACGCCAGCGCCGGGGGCGGAAGGGGGAGATCGGAGTCAGCGCCAGCAGCGGCGTGTTCAATGGCAGGATCGGGCCGTTGGCCGAGAGGTTGTAGGCGGTCGACCCGACCGGAGTCGCCACGATCATGCCGTCGCAGATCAGTTCGTCGAGCCGCATCTTTCCGTCCACGGAAATGCGCAGCTTGGCGGCCTGATAGGACCGGCGCAGCAGCGATACCTCGTTGATAGCATGGGCCTGGGTGCGGCGGCCCTTCGCGTCCGTGGCGCGCATCAGCAAGGGATGGGCGGTGGAGCGCTCGGCCTGCGCCAGCCGCTCATGCAGTCCTTCCAGCCGGTGCTCGTTCATCAGAAAACCCACCGAACCGCGGTTCAGTCCGTAGATCGGCTTGCCGGTCTCCATGAAGCGGTGAAGCGTCTGCAACATGAAACCGTCGCCGCCGAGCGCCACGACAATATCAGCGTCTTCCGCTGCGGGATCGCCATAGCGTGCCGCCAGCGCATCGCGCGCGTTCTGCGCTTCCGGCGTGGCGGCAGCCACGAAGGCAATGCGATCGATCGATGCGGTCATGGGGCGGGATGCCGGTTTGTCTTGCATTTCCCAAGCCTTACAGGCCCGGCCCAGTCGCGTCCATCGGCGCCGGCGCGTGTCATAAGGCTGTGCAGACCCCGCTGAATGAAAAAGCGGGCCGTGCGGCCCGCCTTTTGCGTTTTCATACAGGGGAGCGGGTCAGAGCGCCGCGCTCCACGCCACTGGCACGAGATCATAACCGTTGCCGGCCTTGACGATGTGGCCATTGGCCGGAAACGGCGCATGGTAGAAGG
>JBOFFO010000233.1:0-5267 GCA_051648665.1 Beijerinckiaceae bacterium
CGGTTGAAGAATCCGAAATCGATGCCGGCATAGGCGAGCACAGACCATGCCAGCGCCGCCGCTGCCGGAAAAATAATCGCGCCCTTTACGACGAACACAACGGTGAGAAACAGCGCCAGCAGTGTGGCAATGCCGAGCACAATGCCGCGATACAGCGTCAGCCCATTGAGCTTCTCCTTGTAGAGATCCGGGTCCCACAAATAGAGCTGCGGCAGATTGGCATTGGCGAGTTCCGCCACGAAGGTTACGGTCGCGCCGGGGTCGAGCGTGATGAGAAACACATCCGCATCATCGGATTCCTCGCGCTCTGGCGAGAAACCCTGGCTGGCGGTAATCGCGGTGATGCGCTTGGCGCCGAGGTCTGGCGTGGTGATGCCAGAGCCGACCAGCCGGAAATGTGGCGCGACGAGAAATTTCTCGATCTGCTCATCGGTGTTGTTAGAGAGCGCAAACGCAATCCATTGCGGTGTTGACCCATCCTCGCGCGCCTTGACGGCGATGCGCCGGACGATGCCATCTGCGCCCGGCGCAGTGGAAATCTGCACGGTTTCGCCCGTGGCGGTCGGACGCTCCACCCGAGGCAGCAGATCGATCACCTGCGAACCTGCTGGCACGCGCACAGCCTCCAGCGCGTTCGCAGTCATGCCGCCGCCCAGCAGCGCAACAAGGCACAGGGTCATCAGGGCGAGCGCCGTAGCGAGACGGGCAGGGAGCGGGGCCAACGCAGGCAGCTGCACGGTTTTCACGTCTCTCGGCACAAGGATGAGGGGTTCAGGTAGCCTTGAATCACCAATGTCGGCAAGGCGGCGAAAGCAAGGCCGCACCGGCTTATGCTGCGGAAAGATCACGGGCCAGCACCGCATACAGCAGATGGTCATGCCAGCGTCCCGCAATCTGCAGATAATCGCGGGCGTAGCCTTCGCGCTGGAAGCCGGACTTCTCAAGAAGGGCGATGGAAGCGGTATTGCTGGGCAGGCACGCAGCCTCCAGCCGGTGCAAGGACAATGGACCGAAGGCATACCATTGCACGGCCTTCACCGCGGCCGTCATGTAGCCCTGCCGGGCATGGGCAGCGCCAACCCAATATCCAACCGTACCAGTCAGCGCTGAGCCGCGCCGCACCTGAGAAAGGGTGATACCGCCGACCAGACGGTCGTCCTCGTTCCTGAAAATCAGAAAACGGTAGGCGGTGCCGGCGCGCATCTCCACCTCCGCCAGCCGTACCCGCCGGCGGAAGGCCGCCTTGGTCAGATCGTCCGCAGGCCAGACCGGCTCCCACGGCTCCAGAAAGGCGCGGCTGTCGCGGCGCAGTTGGCTCCAGCCATCGAAATCCGCGATGCGGGGCGCCCGCAGCGTCACCCGCGCCGCGTGGACCACGGGCAACTCCTCCTTGCGCAGCGCGCGGGAGAGCAAGTTCACGGCGGCGGCCAGTTCAACTCTGGCCGGGCATCGGCGCGCCCGTCCATTCCGCAATGCGCTGGAGATGGGGCACGCGCCTGGCCGGCCCCATGACAGTCAGCGTCGGCGGCCCACTCAGCACCGCACGCCCGGCGTCCTGCACCGTGGCGACGCTCAAGGTGTCGATGCGCGCCAGAATTTCATCCGGCGGAATGAGGCGGCCATAGCTCAGCCACTGCCGCGCCAGCTGCTCCGTGCGCTGGCCGGCGGATTCATAAGCCGACATCAGCGCCACCTTCATCTGCGCCTTCGCGCCATCAAGTTCAGCCTGCGTAATGTCGCGGCCCGCACGCTGCAATTCGTCCAGAGAGACGCGGATCAGGTCTTCCGCATCGTCTTCCGCCGTGCCGGCGCTGATGCCAAACACGCCGCAATCTTCAAACGCCCAATGCATCGCGTCGATGGAGTAGGCGAGGCCGCGCTTCTCGCGCACCTCCTGAAACAGCCGTGACGACATGCCGCCGCCGAGAATGCTGGCAAAGGCATGCACCGCATACTGGTCCGCATCGTGAATCGACCGGCCGGGAAAACCCATCACCAGATGCACCTGTTCGAGCTTGCGGTTGAGCCGCGTTTCGCCACCCCGATACAGCCCGGCCTGCGCTTGAGGCGGTTTATCCTTGGGCAAAGATTCAAACAGGCGCGCCGCCGCCTCCACCGTCCGCGCGTGATCCACAGCACCCACCGCAGAAACAACCATGGCCGGCGCACGATATTCCCGCGCCAGATAATTGCGAATGCCGTCGCGGCTGAAATCACGGACCGATTGCTTTGTGCCGAGAATTTGCCGGCCCAGCGGCTGACCGGGAAAGGCACGCTCCAGAAACAGATCGTAGATCAGTTCCTCCGGCGCATCTTCGGCCGCGCCGATTTCCTGCAGTACTACGGATTTCTCGCGCTTGATTTCCGCATCATCAAATGTCGAGTTCAACAGAATATCGGCAAAAATATCGAGCGCGACCGGCAAGTCATCGCCCATCAGCCGCACATGGTAATTGGTGTTCTCCACCGTGGTCGAGGCATTGAGATCGCCGCCGACATGCTCGATTTCCTCGACAATGCGGTGCGCGCTGCGCCGCCGTGTGCCCTTGAACGCCATATGCTCGAGAAAATGCGCAAGGCCGTGCTCGTTCTCGCGCTCATTGCGCGTGCCGGCCTGCACCCAGACGCCGGCGCTCACCGTGCGATAGCCAGGCATATCCTGCGTCACCACAGTCAGGCCGTTGGCGAGTTGCGTGGTCTTGGGAGTGAGGGCGGAATTCATGCACGCGCCTTCGCCGCGCGCGCACGCGCGCGCACAAACCGTTCCACCGCCGCCTGATCATTGGCGACCACGGAAAATTGCTCCTTG
This sequence comes from Beijerinckiaceae bacterium, assembly GCA_051648665.1. Taxonomy (GTDB): domain Bacteria; phylum Pseudomonadota; class Alphaproteobacteria; order Rhizobiales; family Beijerinckiaceae; genus Terrirubrum. The sequence continues at coordinate 2,810 of JBOFFO010000233.1, forward strand.
CGGTGCATCAGGTCGCCGAGATGCGGCGGCAGGGCCGGGCGCACGCCACAGGCTTTTTCGACCGCATCCGGGAATTTGGCCGGATGGGCCGTCGCCAGCGCAATCTGTGGCACAGACGGATTCTTCTTCAGTGCCGCGCGCGCCGCCGCCGTGCCGACCGCCGTATGCGGATCGAGCAGATAGCCCGTATCGCGCAGCGTTGCGCGGATTTCTTCCGCTACCGCATCCTCGCCAATGGCGGCGCCATCGAAAGCGCTGCGGATTTTTTGCAGCGGTGCCGTATCAATGGTGAAGGATTTTGACTGGTTCAGATTGCCCATCAAGCGGCGGATCGCGCCGGCATCGCGGTCATACGCATCAAACAGCAGCCGCTCGAAATTCGAGGAGACCTGAATATCCATCGAGGGCGAGGTTGTGGGATGCACGCCCAGCACCTCATAGGCGCCGCTCGCCAGCGTGCGCGCCAGAATATCGTTGCTGTTGGTTGCCACCAACAACCGTTCCACTGGCAGGCCCATGCGCGTGGCGACAAAACCGGCAAGAATATCGCCGAAATTTCCGGTGGGAACCGCGAAGGAAACCTTGCGGTGCGGCCCGCCCAGCGCCACCGCCGAGGTAAAATAATACACCACCTGCGCGGCAATGCGCGCCCAGTTGATCGAGTTCACGCCGGAGAGCTGCAACTGGTCGCGGAATCCGTGATGATTAAACATGCCCTTCACGATGGCCTGACAATCATCGAACGTGCCTTCCAGCGCGATGGCATGAACGTTCGGCGCGTTGACCGTGGTCATCTGTTTGCGCTGCACATCCGACACACGCCCGTTCGGAAACAGAATAAAAATATCGACCTGATCGAGGCCGCTGAACGCTTCAATGGCCGCGCCGCCCGTATCGCCCGATGTTGCGCCGACAATGGTGGCGCGCTGGCCACGCTGCTTCAGCACATAATCCATCTGCCGGCCGAGCAGTTGCATCGCCACATCCTTAAAGGCGAGTGTCGGCCCATGAAACAATTCCAGCACGAACAGATTATCGGCGATCTGCGTCAGCGGCGTCACCGCGCTGTGGCGGAAGCTCGCATAGGCCTCCACAATCATGCGGTGAAAATCATCCGCCGGAATTTCGCCATCGACAAGCGGCGACAGAACCACTTCAGCCACGCGCGCATAGGGTTTCCCGGCAAAGCCTGCGATGGTCGCGCGGTCAAAGGCGGGGAACCGCTCCGGCACATACAGCCCGCCATCGCGGGCAAGGCCTGCAAGCAGGGCATCGGTGAAGCCAATGGCGGGCGCTTCGCCACGGGTGGAAATATGGAGCACGTCGCAAATCCTGATGAGGTTTTCCGATTAGACCGGGTGGGCGGATGAGGCAAGGTTCGGCAGTGCCTGCCCTCACGGATCACACAGAGAGGGCGGCCCAAATGGCCGGTTGAAGGGCTATTTGATAATGCACACCGGCACGCACATCATGATGCAGGGGGCAGTCTTGTCCGGGTTGTGCCGGCAGGCCGACGCGCAAGGCTCGAAACGCCCGCCGCGCCGCGCACACCAGCGTTGTGAAACCATGGCACATTCGCGATGTAACGCGCTCCACTGCCCGCCTTGCGCACGGCAGGAGGATGCGAGCGATGGCGTGCGCGCTTCAGCGGCAAAAATGGAGCAGAGCAGCGCAGCCAGCGTGAGGATAAACACGGGCAGCGCGCGCATGCTTCAGCCCTCGCGATGGGCCGCGAGAATATCCTGCACGCGCGCCACCATCTCCGCTTCCGGGCAGGAAAATTGCGCTGCGCGCATCGAGCGGTATTCTTCGTTGGTCTTGGCGGCCGACGCCTGCTTCGCGCCCTCGATCAAATCCTTGATTGTGACTTCACCCTTGGCGCGCTCGTCCGATCCCTGAATAATCACGCAAGGGGAATTGCGGCGGTCGGCATATTTCATCTGCGCTTTCATGCCGGAATCGCCGAGATACATGTCCGCGCGGATATTGGCGTTGCGCAATTCCGTGACCATTTTCTGGTAGGCGCCGATTTCCGCTTTGTCCATGACAAGGACAACCACCGGGCCTTGCGCGTTCGCATTGGCGACGATGGGCGAGTTGATCGCTTTCAGCGCTGCCGCGAGGCGCGACACGCCGATGGAAAATCCGGTTGCGGGCACAGGTTCGGGCCGGAAGCGCGACACCAGCCCGTCATACCGCCCGCCACCGCCGACGGAGCCGAAGCGCACGGGTTTTCCGTCATCGCTTTGGTGTTCGAGCGTCAGCTCACATTCAAACACCGGGCCGGTATAGTATTCCAATCCACGAACGACGCCGGGTTCAATCCGGATATATTTCTTAAACTTTGAATTTTGTGTTAAACGAGCGATCTCAAGAAGTTCGTTATATCCTTCCAGAGCTTTCGCAGAATAAGTAATGTCAGAATCTATGTGACGGAACAAAGATTGAATGAAGCCGA
>JBOFFO010000234.1:0-6567 GCA_051648665.1 Beijerinckiaceae bacterium
CAAAAGGCGATCAACCGGATCCAGACGGTTGAGGAAACCCGGCGCGTGATCGACGCGTTTCGCGACCGCGGCGTGACATCGCTGAACATCGACGCGATTTATGGCCTGCCGGGCCAGACCAGAGATAAATTATTCGCAACGTTGCAGGCCGTGGCGGACCTCAATCCCGACCGCATCGCGCTGTTCGGTTACGCGCATGTGCCGTGGATGAAAACACACCAGAAAATGATCGACGAGGCGCAGCTGCCGGGCCTTGAGGAAAGATTTGACCATGCGGAGAGCGCGGCGGAATTTCTGGTCGCGCAAGGGTATGAGCGCATCGGCCTCGATCATTTTGCGCGGCCCGGCGATGCGATGGCGCGGGCGGCGCGCAATAACACACTCAAGCGCAATTTTCAGGGCTACACCGTCGATCCGGCCGATGCACTGATTGGCCTCGGCGCGTCCTCCATCGGCGCATTGCCGCAGGGCTATGTGCAGAATGTTGCGCCGATCGCGGAATATCAGCGCCGCGCGCTGGCTGGCGCATTGCCCGTGGCGAAAGGCTTTGCATTGGCTGAGGACGATGTGGCCCGCCGCACCGTGATCGAACGGCTGATGTGCGACATGCGCTTCGACCGCAACGATCTGCTCGCCCACAATGACGATGTGGCGCAGGATATTCTGCATGTGGCGGATGCGCTGGTGCGCGCCGACGACGGCGAATATATCCGCAGCGATGCTGACGGATTTATTGTCACCGATGCGGGCCGGCCGCTGCTGCGCACCATTGCGGCGCGGTTTGACGCCTATTTGTCCGGCGGCAAGGCAAGGCATTCGAGCGCGGTGTGACAAGACACGCTGGCTTTGTAAAAAATCCGGGTTGACCGGCACATCCCCCGCGCGGCACGGTCCGCCGGAGGAGAATTGCCATGACCAGCACCGAACGAACCGTGCGCCTGCACCGCGTGCTCACTGCTCCGCCGGAAAAAGTCTATCGTGCCTTCATTGAGGCTGACGCGATGGAGCGCTGGCTGCCGCCCAACGGCTTCACGGGAAAAATGCATGCCATCGATGCCCGCGTCGGCGGCACGTTCCGCATGTCCTTCACCAATTTCACGTCCGGAAACTCCCACAGCTTCGGCGGTGAGTTTCTGGACATGATCCCGGGCGAGCGGCTGCGCTACACCGACCGGTTTGATGATCCCAACCTGCCGGGTGAAATCGTAGTCACCGTTATGTTCAAGGCCGTCGCGGTCGGTACCGAAATTGAGATCACGCAGGAAAATATCCCGGCGGCCATTCCGCTGGAGATGTGTTACCTCGGCTGGCAGGAATCCCTGCGCAATCTGGCGCGGCTGGTGGAGCCGAATATTCCCGGTTGATGGCGGTATGGCTGCCTGACAACAAAAAAAGCCCGCATCGCTGCGGGCTTTTCAAATCCGTAAAGCAGAAAGCCTTCAGAGCTTTTCCACCTGCCCATATTCCAGCTCCACCGGCGTGGCGCGGCCGAAAATCGACACCGCGACCTTGAGGCGCGAGCGCGTCTCGTCGACCTCTTCGACCACACCGTTGAACGAGGCGAACGGGCCATCGGCGACCTTGACGTTCTCGCCGATCTCGAAGGTGATCGACGGCTTCGGCCGGTCCACGCCCTCCTGCACCTGCCCCTTGATGCGCATGGCTTCGGCTTCCGGAATCGGCATCGGCTTCTTGTCGGCGCCCAGAAAGCCCGTGACCTTCGGTGTGTTCTTGATGAGGTGGAACACCTCGTCGGTCAGGTCGCACTTCACCAGCACATAGCCGGGGAAGAATTTGCGCTCGGACGCCACCTTCTTGCCGCGCCGCACCTCGACCACATTCTCGGTCGGCACCAGCACTTCCTCAAACTTGTCGGACAGGTCGCGCTGGGCGGCCTGATCCTTGATCGACTGCGCGACCTTGTTCTCGAAGTTGGAGTAGGCGTGAACGATGTACCAGCGCATAGCCATGAAAGTGATCTCGAACGTTAGCGGCCGATGCCGAGCACCAGGGCCAGCACCCAGCGGATGATGGAATCGACGAAGAAGAAGAAGATCGAGGAGACGATCGCCATCAGGAACACGAGGCCCGTGGTGATCAGGGTCTCGCGCCGGGTCGGCCAGGTGACCTTCTGGCCTTCGGAGCGCACTTCCTGCAGGAAGCCGAACAGGTTGAATTTCGCCATCGTGCCATTCGCCACGCCTCACGCGCAGCGCCGTTTGGTTGCAGGCCCGCACCGGCGCACCGGCGTGACCCAGAAAAGACCTTGCCCCGGACACTGCCGGATGGCTGCCGGGGCAAATCCCGCGTGGCAGGACGCCGTTGGCAGGCTCCTGCAGGCAGGACCCGAATGGCAGGAGTGGAGGGGCTCGAACCCCCAACCCCCGGTTTTGGAGACCGGTGCTCTACCAGTTGAGCTACACTCCTCCACGGACAGTCAGCGGCGAAAGAAGGACGCCAGCGCCTGCCGGAAAGGTCTGCGGCGGGCCAAAGGCCCGCCGCTTGGCCGGTTCATTGCCCTATGGCGCGGCGATTGGCAAGGGATTTACCACCGACAGCATTGCCCGTTGCGCGGGTCGGCACACGCCGTTGGCCGCCTCTGGGCACCCCCCTTGTCCACAAGCCGCCGCCATGATGGGCGAATCAAAAATTCCGATTCGGGCGCGGTCTGTTCCCGGTGGGGTCCATTCCTTAACCGGCGTCGCAATCCTGGCCCGGTTTGCGCATGGGCTTGCTTAACCACGACGCTGCGGCACCGTTAACGCCGCCGGCCCGGCTGGGCGCTGGTCCAGGGTGATCCGGGTTCAATGAATTGTGGCCGTGGGCGCCTCACCGCCCATATCTGGGACTTGCGCCGCCACAAGGTAAATCCGTAATCCGATTCGGCCCCGGTCTGTTCGTGACTCGTTCGAAGCGTGAATCCATGGCCGGATCGATGTCCCAATTTGGTCACCCCGCGCTGGTGATGCGCCCCGCCGGCCTGACGGTGGCCCGATCAGGCACACATGAGCGCGCCGCCCTGCGCCGGCGATTAACCCATGGCGGGCGCAGCGAGCCCCCGGCAGACAACCACGACCGGCACTTCCCTTCCGCGTACAAAAAAGCCGCCCGGTGGGCGGCTTTCTGGTTTGAAGGCCAGCGCGAAAAATCACGCCGCCGCCTTGCGCGGCTGGATCATCTTCCGGTTCACCAGCGCCTCGGCAATCTGGATCGCGTTGAGCGCTGCGCCCTTGCGCAGATTGTCGGACACGCACCAGAAGGTGAGGCCGTTCTCGACCGTGATGTCCTCGCGGATGCGGGAAATATAGGTCGCATCCTCGCCGGTGGCCTCAAGCGGCGTCGCGTAACCGCCATTCTCGCGCTTGTCGATAACAAGCACGCCCGGCGCATTGCGCAGGATGGCGCGCGCCTCATCCGCCGTCACCGGCTTTTCGCATTCGATATTCACCGCTTCCGAATGCGAAACGAACACCGGCACGCGCACGCAGGTCGCGGTCAGTTTGATCTTCGGGTCGAGAATTTTCTTGGTCTCGACCATCATCTTCCACTCTTCCTTCGTGTACCCGTCTTCCATGAACACATCGATGTGCGGAATCAGGTTGAAGGCAATGCGCTTGGTGAATTTCTTCGTCTCCGGATCGCGCAGCGAATAAAGCGCCTTGGTCTGCCGGTCGAGTTCATCCATGCCGTCCTTGCCTGCGCCGGACACCGACTGGTAGGTCGAGACAACCACGCGCTTGATGCCGAACGCATCATGCAGCGGCTTCAGCGCAACCACGAGCTGGGCGGTCGAGCAGTTCGGATTGGCGATGATGTTGCGCTTCGAAAAATCGCCGAGCGCCTGCGGGTTCACCTCCGGCACAATCAGCGGAATATCCGCATCATAGCGCCAGGCGCTGGAATTATCGATGACGACGCAGCCCTGCGCCCCGATCTTCGGCGCCCATTCCTTGGACACCGAACCGCCGGCGGACATCAGGCAGATGTCGGTATCGGAGAAATTATAATCCTCCAGCGCCTTCACCTTCAGCGTCTTGTCGCCGAACGAGACCTCCTTGCCGACGCTGGCGCGCGAGGCGAGCACGACAACCTCCGACACCGGAAACCCGCGCTCATGGAGAATGTTGAGCATTTCACGACCGACATTGCCCGTGGCCCCGGCAACCGCAACCTTGAAACCCATGGTGATGATCCTGCTTTGAAGTGTAGTCTCTTCCGGGATGGATGGCCGTCTGGCCCTCGTCACATGTCCCGCCGGAAGAGAAACCCGAGTCGCGGACGACGTTCAGCGTGTGCCGGTTTTGCCGGCACCCGTTTTGGTCGTCGTCGTTTTCGAGCGAGAGAACATGGCCGCGCAGAAACACCGGGTGCGACGCAAAGTCAACGGCATCCTTTGGGTGAACCGGACGGATGGGCCGCCTAGGCATCAATTCTCAGGCCGTGCGCATCTTCACCAGATTGCGTTCAAACAGGTAGATCAGCCGCCGGTCGATTGCTTGGGCCTGTTCCAGCTGGCGGGCGATTCTCTGGCGCAGGGCAGAAAGCGCCACATGCCCGATCGCCTCGGATCGCGCCCGCAGATGGCGGCCTTCATCAAGAGCAGAATTCACGAGCATGACATCTTCAGCGACGGCCTCGACGGTATCAAGCAGGGCACGGGTGCGCAGGTTTTCCTTTAGCCCGGCCTTTTTAAGAAAATCACGGCCAGACTTCACTTCCTCGATCAGCTTTTTAGGTGTGTCATAGGCTGGCCCGAGTTGAGCAACCAGATGGGCCTTGGTCAGACGCGGCTGTGATTGTGTGCCAAACACTTTGTCGAGTTTTTCGCGAACGTCATCATGCGTCGCCAAGGCTTTATCGATTGTTGCGAATGCCTTTTCCGCGCTCCGAAAACGCGCCGACAGAAGCCCGCGCGCCGTGTCACAAACGGTCAGCACAATCGCCCAACTGGCGGCAACGCCAGCATAAAGCTGCGCTTCATAGGCGTGACGGTCAAAATCCTTGGCGGCCTCTGATTTCAACCGTTGCAATTCATTGATGGTCACCTGAATAACCGCGCGCCGCGCAAACAGCAGTTGCATCTCATCCGGGGGAATATGGAAATCGACAACAGGCGCCTGATCAAGAGCCGGGTTCACCAAACGACCGCCATCAGCCATGCCCTAATTCTCACCTGAAATTGAAACGGATAAAATGTTGCGCTCATTCGATTACTGTCTGTGAGCAGCAGCTTGTCAACCGGCGGACTGGCAGCGCCAAAGGCCGAGTAACCTGTCATTCACCCTGCGCCCAACTTGCCCGCGCCCGTTAACGCGCCTGACTCCCCTGACGCGCAAGGTGCGGGCGGGATGTTGAAACGGGACGGCCTGCAGAAAGCGGGCCTGTGGGCATGACGGGTATCGCGTACAGCCAAAACGACAGCGCCACGCCACCGCAAGCGGATGCGTCACCGGCGGCCAAGCCGGCGGCAATGGCCCGTTTCTCAGCGGGCCGCCTGTTGGTTCTGCTGCGCAGCGAGCGCACGCCGGCCCCTTCTGCGCCCCTGCCGGACGAAGCTGAAGCAGCGTCCGCGCCTGCCCGTCCCTCGGTCTGGAATAGGCTGAGCGCAGCTCTGCGCCAATTTCGCCATGCGCCGCCGCCCGGATTCACCGCAACCACCCGCAGAATCCGCCCTGCCTTGCTGGCGTTCCGCCATCACAGCCTTGCCCTTCACCGCCGCTGGATTGCGCCACGGCTTGCCGCTGTAATCGGCCGCGCCCGGATCGGCCTGGCCGAACGCCGCGATGCCGCCCGCGCCAGCCTGTGCCAGACCTTTGCCCCTGCTTCTGTCTTGGCAGCCGCGCGCTTTATGGGCCGTGCCAGCCTGCGCCATCTGCTGATGCCGGCGGCCGTCATCGCCGCCGTGGTCACGGCCGGCGCGCACTTCCTGCCTCGCGAGGACGACCCGCCGGTTACTGCCTCGATCTCCGCGCCTCCGGAATCCGTGATCAGCGCGCAGACCACCAGCACCCAAGCCGCCAGCGCCCAGCAATGGGTCCGCCTGTCAAAACCGCTGATGCTCTACAGCATCGACGCGCCCGAATTTGCCCGCCTGCCCGTGGACCATCAGGCGCGCCGCCACGTCACCGGCAATGGCCGCATCGATGATTTCACCGTGGGCCGGTTTGAAAATGGGCACCTGTTTTACGCTGTCCGCCTTTACCGGCCCGGTGGCGAACGCCCGCCGGAATCGACCCTGTTCGTCCATACCGTGCGGCGGTTGGCCGATGACGGCATGGCGCTGGTGCGCATGGCTGCGGGCGAACAGCACATGACGAAATTCGGCCCCGCGCAGGCCGCTGACGCCGTGGTGAAATTCGGCGATCAGGAGCGGACTTGCCTGAGCTTCCGCCTCGCGCCGGGCGATGGCGCGCTGGATATTGCCGGCCTTGCCTGCGGCAACGACAAGAAGCCCGTGGACCGGGCCATGCTCACCTGCTTCATCGACCGCATGGCGCTGCTCGCCGCCGGCGAGGATTCGCAACTGCGTCAGATTTTTTCGGAAGCGGAACTGGCGCGCCACGCCGG
>JBOFFO010000235.1:0-3973 GCA_051648665.1 Beijerinckiaceae bacterium
GCGCTGCTCGATGCCGGCAAGCAGGTGGTCATCGCGGCGGACCGTGCACCCTCCGATCTGGAAAGCCTGGATGAGCGTGTGCGTTCGCGCCTCGGCGGTGGTCTTGTCGTGGAGATGGAGCCGCTGGACGAAGAGTTGCGCCGCCGCATTCTCGATGCACGGATTGTTGCCGCGCGTGTCACGCATCCGACCTTTGAGGTCACGCCCGATGTGGTGGGCCACGTCGCCCGCAAAGTCACGGCCAATGGCCGCGATCTGGAAGGGGCGGTCAGCCGCCTGCTCGCCTACGCGACCCTGTCCGGTGCGCCGCTCGATATCGAGGCGGCCGATCAAGCTATCCGCGACTTGGTGCGCAACCGCGAGCCGAAGAAGGTCAAGATCGAGGACATCCAGAAGCTCGTGGCGACCCACTTCAATGTCAGCCGCGCGGATATCCTGTCGTCACGCCGCACCGCCAATGTCGTGCGCCCGCGCCAGATCGCCATGTATCTGTCGAAGATACTGACGCCCCGGTCTCTGCCTGAAATCGGCCGTCGTTTTGGCGGGCGTGACCACACCACGGTGCTGCATGCGGTCCGCAAGGTCGATGATCTGATCGGCAAGGACGATACACTGCGCGATGATGTCGATCACCTCAAGCGCATGCTCGTCGAGTGACCGGTCGGTCCTGCTTGTGCACAGGCCGGAAAAGGCTGGTCATACCGCGCTCCATTCGCTTGCAACGGCAGCCCTTGCACGGCAAGTTGCGCGGCCCGGCCTGCGGGCGGCCTAGCTGCCGGCAGTGCATCCAGTCTTGCACGGAAAGGACTTAGCCTTCCGTGCGTCAGCCGAATGAGTGAATGAGCCATGCGTGTCACGGTCGAACGGGCCGCCCTTCTGAAAGCCCTCGGGCATGTCCACCGTGTGGTGGAGCGCCGGACCACCATTCCGATCCTGTCCAACGTCCTGATGCGGGCTGATGGCGATGGCCTGCGTCTGAAGGCGACCGATCTTGATCTGGAGATTGTCGATACCGTCGCTGCTGAAGTTGGGCAGAAGGGCGCGACCACAGTGCCGGCCCATACGCTCTATGACATCGTACGCAAGATTGCCGATGGCGCGCAGATTTCGCTGGAGACCTCAGGCGATTCCAACCAGATGCAGCTGCGCTCCGGCCGCTCGCGCTTCCAGCTCTCGGCGCTGCCGGAAACGGATTTTCCCGATATTTCCGCCGGGGAGCTGACGCACCGCTTCAGCATCGCAGCGCCGGCGCTTCAAAAGCTCATCGAAAAAACCCAGTTCGCCATCTCGACCGAGGAAACGCGGTACTATCTCAACGGCATTTTCTTCCATTGCCTTGAGGTCGAGGGCAAGGCGATGCTGCGTGCGGTGGCAACGGACGGGCATCGTTTGGCCCGCGCTGAGGCTGCCGCCCCGGCCGGTGCCAGCGGCATGCCCGGCATCATCGTGCCCCGCAAGGCAGTCGCCGAAATTCTCAAACTGATCGAAGGCACCGAAGACGAGGTGCAGGTCGAATTGTCAGCGACCAAAATTCGCATCACCGCTGGTGCGGCGGTTCTGACATCGAAGCTGATTGATGGCACTTTTCCCGATTATCAGCGCGTTATTCCCACCGGTAACGACAAGCGGCTGGTTGTGGATCGCAGCGAATTTTCCGCCGCCGTTGATCGCGTCTCGACGATTTCCAGTGAGCGTGGCCGCGCCGTGAAAATGTCAATCAACAATGGCAAGCTGACCTTGTCCGTGACCAACCCGGATTCCGGCAGCGCGACCGAGGAGGTCGAGGCGGATTACGAGGCCGCGCCGCTCGATATCGGTTTCAACGCCCGCTATCTCCTCGACATTGCCAACGAGTTGGAGGGCGACACGGCCCTGTTCCGGCTGGCCGAAGCGGGGTCGCCCACGATTATCCAGGACCGCGACACCGCGCCGACGCTCTATGTGCTGATGCCCATGCGGGTGTGATGCCGCGCGCATCGGCGCGGGGCAGACAGGTCTGCCACCATTCAGGAAGCCCGGCCATCGCGCCGGGCTTTTCCGTTCGACAAAATCGCAGCCCTCACGCATCACCTGTTTATGTCGATTCCCGTACGCATCCGCCGCCTGATGCTGACCCATGTTCGCTCCTATGCGGAGCTGGACTGGCGGCTCGATGCGCCGATGGTGGCGCTGGCCGGCGAGAACGGCGCGGGCAAGACCAATATTCTTGAGGCGATTTCACTGTTCGCGCCCGGCCGGGGCTTGCGCCGAAGCGATGCGGCGGATGTGCTGCGCGCCGGTGCTGGCGCCTTTGCCATTTCCGCGCAGGTCGAGGGCGCCTACGGCTTGGTGCGACTTGGTTTCGGGTTTGAGCAGGGTGCGGACGAAGCGCGCACGCGCGTCTACCGTATCGATGGCGAGGCCGTTGCTTCATCAACGGCTTTCGCAGACCATCTGCGTATGGTTTGGCTGACGCCGGACATGGACGGGCTGTTTCGTGGCCCGGCCGGCGATCGCCGCCGCTTTCTCGACCGTCTGGTGCTGGCGCTCGATGCCACCCACGGCTCCCGGGTCAATGCGTTGGAGCGCGCCTTGCGCTCACGCAACCGCCTGCTTGAGGATAGCAACCCTGACAGCCGCTGGCTCGACGCCATCGAACATGAAATTGCCGAACTGGCGCTGGCAGTCACGGCATCACGGCTAGAGGCCGTGGAGCATCTCGCAGCGCTGGCGCGGGAAACGCCGGAAGGCTCGCCCTTTCCTTGGGCGGGACTGGCGCTGGCGGGCGGGCTGGAACAACTCGTGGCGGATAATCCATCGGCAGATGCCGAGGATCATTACCGCGCCCTGCTGCGTCATAACCGCGACCGCGACCGCGCTGCAGGGCGCACACTCATAGGCCCGCAGGCGTCCGATCTTCTGGTCCGTCACGGTCCGAAGAATGTGGAGGCGGTGCGCGCCTCCACCGGCGAGCAGAAGGCGTTGCTCATTGGCCTCGTGCTGGCCCATGCGCAACTGGTCGCGCGCATGACCGGCATCGTGCCGCTGATCCTGCTCGATGAAATCGCCGCCCATCTCGATCCCCGCCGCCGCGCCGCGCTCTATGCCATGCTGGCGGCAATGGAAGCGCAGGTCTGGATGACCGGCGCGGATCCGGCCCTGTTTGCCGACATGCCGGCAGGAGCGCAGGTTTTTTCGGTGACTCCAGGCCGGGTGGAGCCGCTGGCATGATGCGCGGCCATCCCGAGCATTATGCGGGCTGGCTGCGCGGCGCACACCAGCGCGTGCGCGGATTATTGGAACGGTTGCCGCTCTGGTTGTCGGAATTTCTGATTTTCGGTTTCAAGCAGGCCTGGGCCTGCCTGTTCGGCGGCATCATGCTGGGCCTGATTATCGTCACGAAAATGATCTGGAATCCGGCATGGCCGCTGGCGCGCTATGATTTTCTGTTCTTTGCCGCGATTGCCGTGCAGATGAGTTTCATCGCGCTCAAACTCGAAAGCTGGGAAGAGGCTCGCGTCATCGCGGTCTTCCATGTCGTCGGCACGGTGATGGAGATTTTCAAGACCCATGTCGGGTCATGGGTCTATCCCGAAGCGAATTTTTTCCGCATCGGCGGCGTGCCGCTCTTCACCGGATTCATGTATGCCTGCGTTGGCAGCTATATGGCGCGCGCCATACGCATTTTCGACATGCGTTTTATCCATCACCCGCCGCTGTGGCAGGTTGGGTTTCTGGCGCTGGCCATTTATATCAATTTTTTCACCCATCATTATGTGCTGGATGTGCGGCTGGCGCTGTTTGCCGCCGCTGTCCTGATCTGGTGGCGCACCCGCATCGAGTTCACCATCGACAAGCGAACATACTGGATGCCGCTGCTGCTCGCGGCCTTCCTGACCTCGTTCTTTATCTGGGTCGCAGAAAATATCGGCACCTATACCGGCACCTGGCTGTATCCCGGCCAGAAAATCTGGCGGCCCGTATCACTCGGCAA
>JBOFFO010000236.1:0-3594 GCA_051648665.1 Beijerinckiaceae bacterium
AGGGTGGCGCCAACGCCAGTGGCGCAAGCAGCAGGTGGAAGGGGGGCGGATAGGCCCAGGGCATAAAATTGTCCTGCGCCGAGACCAGCTTCTGCAAAGGCAGCAGCGTCTCCAGTCCGTAGGCTTTCGCCAATTCGCCACGCAGGGCGAGTTGACCCGCGATGTAATGGGCGTCGAAGTCCGTCAGCGGCCTGGCGGTGGTCGCGAAAAATTCCGGCTGCTTCAGGCCAATAATGATCAGGAACAGGCCGGCGGCGCCAAGCAGCGACCAGCCCATAAAGGGCGTCAGCAAAGAAAAGACGCGAGAAGGCGAGAGTTCAGTGGCAGGCATGATGTGGGGACCGGTTCGCCACACCCTAGATTTGGCGCGTTAACAAAGCATGCCGCCGGACGGGATGGTTGAGATTGGGCCTGTGCTCGCTATAGTGCGGCGCGAAACAGCGGCATCCCGCAGCGGTTTCGCCTGTGTCTTCCGTTCTCCCGCGCGCCGCCTGTGAAGCCTGTTCTCATCATCCTGCATCAGGAGCATTCGACGCCGGGCCGCGTCGGCCGGCTGTTGCTTGAAAAAGGCGTGCCACTGGATATGCGCCGCCCGCGGTTCGGCGACCCGCTGCCATCAACGATGGCGGAGCATTCCGGCGCGATCATTTTCGGCGGCCCGATGAGCGCCAATGATCCGGAGGACTGGATCGCGCAAGAGACGGCATGGATTGATGTGGCGCTGCGCGAGAATGCACCGTTCCTCGGCATCTGCCTCGGCGCGCAAATGCTGGCGCGCCAGCTCGGCGGTTCTGTCTGGTTTCACCGCAAGAATAAAATCGAGGCCGGGTATTATCCGATTGCGATCACGGATGCGGGCGTTGCGCTGGAAAAGACTATTGGCGCGCCCTGGCCGCGCACGGTCTATCAGTGGCACCGCGAGGGATTTACCTGCCCGACGGGCTGTACGCTTCTGGCCACAGGCGACGCCTTTGCCGAACAGGCGTTTCGCTATGGCCACAATGCGTGGGGTATCCAGTTTCACCCGGAAGTGACCTACGCCATGATCAATCGCTGGACGACACGGGCGTGGGAGCGGCTGGAAATGGCGCATGCCCGCCCGCGTGAGGCGCATCTGGCGGACTGGTTCACGTATGATGCTGCGGTGGCGCAGTGGATCAATGCATTTCTCGATCATTGGCTGGGCCTGAATAAACCTGTTGCCTCGCCTTCCGCAGATTTGCGACGCAGGCGTGCCCTGCTCACAGCCTGACATTGGGATTTATGATCATGACGGACGAACAGACATTGCGCATCGAAACTCCGGCGGACGGCGTGCGCATGCTGACGATGGATCGCCCGTCGAAGCGCAACGCCATCGATCGCGACATGTATGGCCGGCTGACGCAGGCGCTGCGCGACGCAGATGATGATACCGCCGTGCATGCCGTCATCATCACCGGCGCAGGCGGGCATTTCACTGCCGGTAATGACCTCATGGATTTCATGCAGGATCCTGCTGCCGCCGGGCAGGCCGCGATGAATTTCCTGTATGCGATCTGCGACTTTTCCAAGCCTGCGCTTGCAGCGGTGGAAGGCAATGCGGTCGGTATCGGCGTCACACTGCTGCAGCATTGCGATTTTGCCTATGTCGCCGACGGCGCGAAACTGGCCGCGCCCTTCGTCAATCTCGGACTGTGCCCGGAGGGTGCGTCGAGTTTCATTCTGCCGCACATCGCCGGGTCGAAGTGGGCGGCGGATATTCTGATGACCGGGCGCAGTTTCGATGCGGCTTTTGCGGTCGAGGCGGGGCTGGCGAACGAAGCCGTGGCCACTGGCGGGGCGTTGACGCGCGCCATCGCGCAGGCAGAAAAAGTTGCGCGCCTTCCGGCAGAGGCAATGCGCATCACCAAGCAATTGATGCGCCGCGCCGATAAGGAGGCCGTGCGCGCCGCTCTCGATATCGAGGCGAAGGAATTCTTTGTACGCCTGCAATCGACCGAGGCGCGGCAGGCCTTCATGGCGTTCTTCGCGAAGAAGGCCTGACCGGTTCAGAGAATGCGCTGGTGCATGCCATAGGCATCGGCAAAGCCGAGCGCGCCATACAAGTTACGCGCCGCGCCGTTGCTGTCGAGCCTGTGCAGATAAGCGGTATGCGCGCCCTGTGCTGCGCCCCATGCCAGCAGGCTTTGACACAACCCCTTGCCCGCTCCCCGTCCGCGCGCTGACGGGCTGACGACAATATCCTGCAAGCCGACAAAACCGCTGTCAGCTACGGCAATGCCCCAGGCAATGTCTTCGCCATTGTCATTAAGGGTGGCGAATATGGCGGGTTGGGTGATGCGCGACAGAATTTCGAACAGAAATTCAGCGTTCGATTTTTCGCCGCCGTAGGCGCCGGCGTTTGCGTTGGCCCAACCTCTGGTTACGCGCGTCAGAATCGACACACGCGGGTCTGTAGATATTCTTTGGTCAAGCGCGCGCGTCATGACGCCGGTCGGATCAACGATGGAAAATCCGTGCCGCTCCAGCCGCGCATCGAGAGCCGGTGCGCAGAACGAAAACATGCGGATGCAGGGGCGGATATTCCGGCTGCGATAATGGGCGATGACGGCTGCAATATCCGCATCGCCCAGATCAGCGCCCACTGTCAGCGGGGTCAGGGAATTGGCGCGTTTGGAATAGCCATTGGCGAAGCGCATACGCCACGGACCAAAATCTTGCGCTTCGATGGCGGGCCACGCCCGGAGCATGCGGGTTTCAATGGCGATTATTTTGTCTGCGGTGAATGTCATCAGAAGAGGCTCGTCAGTCCGGCAATCGCGACATAGCGCAGGAATTTGCCTGCCGCGACCAGGGGAAGAAAAATCCAGAGCGGTGTGCGCAGCAAACCCGCCGCCACGGTCATGGGATCGCCGATGACCGGCAGCCATGCCAGCAGCAGGGACCAGACGCCATATTTCCCATACCATCGTTCAAGGCGCTCAAGCTGCCTGGCGCTGAGGGGGAAGCGGGGATGGTCGCGCCAATGGGCGCCGAACCGGCCAATCGCCCAGTTTGTCAACGAGCCGAGGGTGTTGCCGGCAGTTGCCGCGAGCACCAGCGTCCACGGGCCTGACGATCCCAACTTCAAGGCGGCGGCCAGCGCCACTTCCGACGAGCCGGGCAATAGCGTCGCCGTCAGAAAACTGGTTACAAACAGTCCAACCCAATCACCGTTCACGGGCGCCCACTGATCGTGCAGCCCGGAGCGGGCGGAGGAAATGTCATGCCGTCTTATCTGCTCGCCATCGATCAGGGAACGACCTCGTCACGCGCTATCCTGTTCGATGCGACACTCGCCATCGTTTCGGTCGCGCAAGAGGAGTTCACGCAGCATTACCCGCAATCGGGCTGGGTCGAGCATGATCCGGAGGAGATCTGGACCTCGACGCTCGATGTCTGCCGGGCCGCGATGGAAAAAGCCGGCGTCTCTGCAGCGGATGTGGCGGCCATCGGCATCACCAACCAGCGGGAAACCACAGTGATTTGGGACCGGCTGACGGGTAAGCCGATCCACAACGCCGTGGTCTGGCAGGACCGGCGCACTGCAGCGACCTGTGCGGCGCTGAAGGA
>JBOFFO010000237.1:0-3723 GCA_051648665.1 Beijerinckiaceae bacterium
GCACTGATCGGATTCGCCGGCCAGCGCGTGATCGAGCAGACCATCCGCGAGAAATTGCCGGAGGGGTTCCAGCGCGCTGAATATCTGCGCGAGCATGGCATGGTCGATGCCGTGGTGCGACGGCACGACATGAAGGCCACGGTGGGCCGCGTGTGCCGGCTGCTGATGGGCCTGCCGCCGGCAGAGGATGCGCCGAAAGCAGCCTGACCGGCCCTGTTGCCCCGTTGTCATGGCGGCCTGGAAGGCTGTAGGAAGCCCGCGCCGTTGCGGCGCCGGATGGTGCTCCGCCCCCGTTCAACCCTGAATGCCGAAGCCCTGCCGCCGTGACCGCGTCCGACCATCTGCTTGAGCGATTCATCGCGCTTCATCCGAAGCTGATCGACCTGTCGCTTGACCGGATCGTCGCGCTGCTGGGCAAGCTCGGCGATCCGCACAAGCGGTTGCCGCCAGTGATCCATGTGGCCGGCACCAATGGCAAAGGCTCCACTGTCGCCTTCATGCGCGCGATGCTGGAAGCGGCGGGCTTGCGCGTGCATGTCTATACCTCGCCGCATCTGGTGCGCTTCCATGAGCGCATACGGCTGGGTGCCGTAGGCGGTGGGCGGCTTGTCGCAGAAGCTGCTTTGGTCGATGCCTTCGAGCGCTGCGAAGTGGCCAATGGCGGCGCACCGATCACGGTGTTCGAAATCACCACCGCCGCGGCGATGCTGCTGTTTGCCGAATATCCCGCTGATGTGCTGCTGCTGGAAGTCGGCCTTGGCGGGCGGTTCGACGCGACCAATATCATCGATCGTCCTGCCGCATCCGTGATCACGCCGGTCTCAATGGATCATGCGGATTTTCTTGGCGACACGGTGGAAAAAATTGCCGGCGAAAAGGCCGGCATTCTCAAGCGTGGCGTGCCCGGCATCATCGCGCTTCAGGATGACGCGCCACTTGGCGTGATCGAGGCGGTTGCCGCCCGCATGGGCGCGCCGCTCGTTATCGGCGGGCAGGATTTTTCTGTGCATGAGGAAAATGGCCGGCTCGTTTATCAGGACGAGCGCGGGCTGATGGATTTGCCGCTGCCGCGCCTTGCGGGACGGCATCAACATATCAATGCCGGCACGGCCATTGCGGCGTTGCGGCATGCGCGCGCTCTGCCATCGTTGCCGGTTGATGCTTACGAGACAGGGCTGCGGCAGGCGCAGTGGCCGGCGCGGCTGCAACCACTGCGGGATGGCAAGCTGGCTTCCCTGCTGCCCGCCGGTTCGGAATTGTGGCTCGACGGCAGCCACAACGCCGATGGCGGGCGTGTCACCGCCGCTGCGCTGGCGGAAATGGAGGAGCGCGCCGCCCGTCCGCTCGTACTTGTTGTCGGCATGCTCGCGACGAAGGATGCGCAAGCCTTTCTGGATTCTTTCAAGGGCCTGACGCGGACCATTCTGGCCGTTCCCGTCATCAGCCAAAAAGCCGGGCGAACCGGCGAGGATATTGCGGAAATTGCCAGTGGACTTGGCTATGACGCGCGCACGGAGGCCTCGGTGGAGGCGGCGCTGAATTTTATTGCCACGCGGGCGTGGGCCAAACCGCCGCGTGTGCTGATCACCGGGTCGCTCTATCTTGCTGGTGATGTGCTCGCAGCCAACGGCACGCCGCCGAAATAAATTGGACAGTCCGGCTTGCTGAAGTCAAATCCTTATGCGCCGCCGCTTGCGCATGACCCCATGTATGCGGAACAGCTGTGACAATTTATTTCCAGACTGAACGGCGCACGGCGCAGGATAATACGCCGGGGTTCACACCGGCGGAGGGCGTGGATAAACTGCCGCAGCTACCCGGCAGCGGACAAATCCATTCCATCGCTTACAAGGCGACCAATGATGCCACGTTCCGGGCGGACTGGACGGCGCTGACGGATGCTACGGCTGCACTGACGCCGGATGCATTCCGCGCGCAGTTTGAATCCCTGCTGCTGCGCTGGGCTGGCGTTGAGGGTGTTGAACCCTTCAGCCGGGGCGGGTTTGTCGATGCGCAGCATCTGGCTTTTGTCGAGCATTTCTTCGGCGACACCTATCGCGAGGTAAGGCGCACGGGTGTGAGCGCGACCTCGCCAAGCGAAGCGGCGCTCGGCGCGAGTGTGGAAAATTCCTATCAGCAGATCGTGGACCTGCTGTCGTTGGCATTTCTGGCGCAGAGCGTGCAAAGCCAGATCGCGCGCGGCGGTGATATAGGCATCGCGCTGAACAGCCCGTATTTGTTCTACGCGCTGCTGGATTTCCGGACGGACCTTGCAGAAGGCGAAGAGCCATCGCCGACGCCGGGCAATCTCGGTGTTGTTGCGGACCTCATCCTGTCATCGGCGCCCGGGAGTTTCGGCGAGGCGGTGGCCTGTTATAGGATGGCTGCGTGAGACTGGCGATGGCAAGGATTGCAAAAAATGAAACTCCCTATAAGATCATGGCAATTCATAAGTCAATGATGAGAGCAACATGAGACATTTTTTTTCTGTGTCTGCCGCCATTGTCACAATGACATTCAGCTCGATCCTGACGGCACAGGCAGGTGGATATTCCCGTTCTGCCGATGAGATCACGGCTTCTTATATGGAGGGCGTTGTCGCGCGCGTTCTTGCGCAGACAGTTTTTGGCAAGCCAACGCCGATTCCCTTGACGTCAAGATGCAGCATAAGGGCAATATCCCGGATTAAGAGTACAGAGGTATTTCTTGATCAAATTACTTTCAAGGAACGGCCCCGAAAATGTGCGCCCGTGCTTGCGACGAATTTTGCTAGAAATAAGTTTGATATAATTTTTCCGCATGTTAAGCCATGTGGTGCGATCAAAGAGTTGCTTTCGCGCGTACTTGTCGATCCCAAGATGGGCGAGATTAGAATCAACAAAGCGCAATATGATGCTCTTGGTCTAACAAATGTAGAGCGAACTTATATATTCGAATTCTTCTCAGTCGACGCACATGACTTCGAGACTCAGGCATCAAGGTCTCGGCGCCAATCCCTTTCTCGTGTTGTCAATTACAACGTGCATGATGAAAACGATTACTGCAGGCTATCTGTGCAAACAGTGAATGGTGGAAACTAATGGTATATACAATTACTTTTAATTATTACCGCCCCGGTCATATTAACCCGGTGACAGGACATCCTGTTTCTGCTGCTGGTCATGCGAATGTTACATTTAATGGCCTTGGAGGAGTATCTACTTATGGCATGAATACGGATGCTTCGTATGGCCCCGGACATTATGTTGCGCCGACGGATTTTGTGGATGGTATATTTGGAGCAGAGAACTATGGCAACGCCACAGCGTCTTATACAATAGAAGTCAGCGAACTTACCTATCAGGCCTTGCTTGCTCAGGCGCAAGCTGCAACAGATACACCTCAAAACTATAACCTTTTCCTGAACTCATGTATCACGTATGCCAACAGCGTCTATATAGCGGCTGGTGGGCAAGGTCATTTGATTGATCAAATATTGCCTCAGCTAAGCCCTACCGAATATGCTTTTCTTCTGTTTGCTCACCCTTCATTTCTTCAGCACGCCGGGTTATTAAGTTCGATATTGCTGGCTGGCGTCGTGGCTGGTATGCCGACAGGGTTTATTTTTGGATTTGCACTCGGAATTACTGCGCTTCGTCCGGTCCTCCGTGACCCCCTCATCCTCGATCTCGATGGCGATGGCATCGAACTCACGGCGCTCGGCGTTGCCGGAGAAGCTGGCGC
>JBOFFO010000238.1:0-5972 GCA_051648665.1 Beijerinckiaceae bacterium
GCGCCAGCCGGCCGATCAAGTCGTCAAGCCGGGTCACAAGCCTTTCCTGCGCCGGGTCAGCCTCGCCATTACCCTGAGCCAAAAACTGCGCATACGCCTGCCGCACGGACATTGAGACAAGACCCCTTCACCGCGCCTCATAAACGAACCTGGAGATGAGGAGAACCTCGCCCATCGGACAGGGTTTCTGTCCGCTTGCTATCCGCTTGCCATCGCGCCGCCACGGTCAGAGTCTTGTTGACACAATGATTCGCCTGCGAAACCTTTTTCTTGCCCTGTGCCTTGTTACAGCGCTCCCCGGCTGGGGAGTGCTGTCCTTGGCCCATGCGCAAGTCTCAGCACCTGCGCCGTCGCCAGAAACGGCCGAAGCCCGTGTCTTGCTCGATGGGCTTAAATCCAGTTTCGACCAAATCGAGGCTAGTCTTGCGCGCCCCTTGAACGATGGCGCCCTGGTCGACAGCCGGACCCGCCTGTCAGATCTGCTGGCGCAGACGCGCAAGCTGATTGACGAGCAAAGCCCGCGGGTGGATGCGCTGCGTCTGCGCCTGGAGCAGCTTGGCCCCAAGCCTGACGCCAAGGGACCGCCTGAGCCGCCGGATGCTGTCCGTGAACGGGCCGAGCGTGAACGCGCACTGGCTGAGGCTACGGATGTGCTGAACCGGGGACGCGCTCTCGCAGTGCAGGGCGAGCAGCTTGTCACCGCCATTTCAGACCGCCGCCGCTCGCTATTTGCGCGCCAGTTGCTGGAACGCAATGCGAGTGCACTCAGCCCGACCCTGTGGAGCAATGTTGGCGCGGCCTTGCCCGGAGAGTTGCAGGCCATTGGCACAATTTTTAGCGATTGGGCCGGCATTGTAATGCGCACCGGGGATGTGGCGCGCTTCAGCATCGTTATGGTCGGTTTGGCGCTGGCGCTGATCGTGCTTGGCCCCGCCGGACTGCTGTTCCGCCGCTATCTCGGCAGGCCACAGGTCACGGCGCCGCCGCCGCGCAGCGAGCGGGCGATCCGCAATGGCGCCATCGCTGCACTGGGCGTGATCCGGCCGGTCGCTGCCGCCTACATTTTCTATTTCGCCCTGGAGGTTGCGGGCTTTCTGCCGGGACGGCTTGGCCCCGTGATTTTCGCCATCCTCGGCGGTGCCGCCTTCATTGCCGCTGCGCATGCGGTGGCCACAGCCATTTTTGCGCCGGACCGCCCGATGTGGCGGCTGGTGCAGGTGTCGGACAGCATCGCGCGCAGCCTGGTGCGCATATTCGTGGCGACCGCTGCGGTGCAAGTGACGGGCAAGGCGCTGGAAGCCATCCTGCAATCCATCGGCTCGTCCCTGTCTCTGACGGTTGCGGTGCGCGCGGTGTTTTCACTGCTGTTTGCCACACTGCTATGGCGTGGCCTTGCCGTTCTGCGCACACGCGAGGAGGAGCCGGACGGCATCGCCGACATGCCCCAGCCACGCGACCGCTTTGTGATCTGGCGGCTTCTGCTTGTCGTCGCCCTCAGCGCCATCCTCATTGGCGCATTGACCGGCTACATCGCCTTCGCCGCCTTTCTGGCCGACCAGATCATCTGGCTGTTCATGATCGGCACGGCCTATTTCATCCTTGATTATCTGCTGACCGAACTGGTCGAAAGCATTGGCCGGCCCGGCAACAGGTTTACCGAACAGTTGCGCCATATCGTCGGGTTCCATCCCAAGGCGATCCGTCAGGCCTCCGTGGTGATTGCCGGCCTCGCACGCGCGCTGCTGTTTATTGTCGCCGTCATGCTGGCCATTGCGCCGTGGGGCGTGGAATCGAGCGACCTGCTGGGCTCCCTGCGCGCGGCGCTGTTCGGTTTCAAGATTGGCGATGTGACGATCTCCCTCTCATCGCTGTTTATTGCCCTCGGCGTGCTGGGCGTTGGCATTTTCATCACGCGCACCTTGCAGGACTGGCTGGGAGAAAAATTTCTCCCCAACACGGAGCTTGATCCCGGCATCAAGAATTCGCTGAAAATGGCCGTTGGCTATTTCGGCATTCTTGCTGCGATTGCGCTCGCCATTTCCTCCATCGGCCTGTCACTGGAACGCATCACGCTGGTGGCCGGCGCGCTCTCGGTCGGTATCGGCCTTGGCCTGCAATCAGTCGTCAACAATTTCGTCTCCGGCCTGATTCTGCTGTGGGAACGGCCGATCCGCGTCGGCGACCTTATTCAGGTCGGCACGGATTCCGGAACCGTGCGCCGCATCAATGTGCGATCAACCGAAATTCTCACTGCGGACCGCTCAACCATCATCATTCCCAACTCGACGCTGATTTCCGGCACGGTGACCAACCGCGTCCACTCCGACCGTGCGACGCGCATCGTCATTCCCTTCACCGCGCCGCGCACGGCTGACCCGAAACGCATTGCAGAGCTGCTCACACAGGCGGCTGCGGCGAACGAGCTGGTGATGAAGGACCCAAAGCCGCGCACCCTGTTCAAGAAAATCGCTGATGCGCAAATGGAGTTTGAGCTGATCTGTTTCGTCGGCGACATTGATGTGGCGCCGCAAGTCACCAGCGACCTGCATTTCGCCATTCATGAGGCCATGCAGGCCTCGCACATCATACCGCTTCCCGCACGCACGGCGGTGGAAGCGATTGGCGATGTCGAGGAGCGTCTGTCAGAAGTCGCCGATATTCTGCTGCAGAACCGCAGCGAACCTCAACCGGCAAAACCGGCCCCGCCCGGCCCCGAAAAATAATCACGCCCGAACGTATACGATGCGGGCGCTGCACGGTCAGGGGCGCGCGCTGGCCGGCAGGGGCGGTTCGTCCCGCATCATCAAAATGGTGACGCGCCGGTTGGCGCTGAAATACGGATTATCCGGAAACATCGGATCGGTATCAGCCTTGCCTGAAATGGCATGGAAGCGGCCATCGGGGATGCCGGAGCGCGCCATGATTTCACGCACCGCCGCCGCCCGGCCCGCCGACAATTCCCAGTTCGACCAGGCTGCGCTCGCCCCAGCCCGTGGCGCTGAAGTGTGGCCCGTAACGGCAATCCGGTTCGGCATCCGCCGCAGGAAGTTCGCAATCGCCTCAATCGCCCGGCGCGTGCGCTCATAGGGTTGCAGCGACCCTTCCGCAAACATGGAGCGGCCATCCTGATCGACCAATGAGATCGACAGCCCCTCGCGCGTTTCCTCGATCATGATCTGCTTGGACAATTCCGCCATTTCCGGCATGTCCATCATCGCCTGCCGCAGCGAGGCCGCAGCCGCAGCGAATTTCCGCTCCGCCGCGCGTTGCTGGTTGGCGTTGTCCTTCTGGTTCTTGTCATCCGGCACCGTATAGTCGGAACCTTCTTCCGGCGGCGCGATCTTGACGTTTTTCAAGTGCGGCCGGGTCGGAATGCCATCCGCTTCGACAATGCCGGCGAGCCGAGGATTTTTCTGGTTGCCAAAGGCTTCGCGCATCGATCCGGCAACAGCCGACAATTTCTTTGCATCCTGCGTCGAGAACGCCGTCAGCATCACGAAGAAGCTCATGAGCAGTCCCATGAGATCGGCGAAGGTCACGAACCAGCCGCCGTGCCCGCCCCCATGTCCGCCGCGTTTTTTCTTGGCCATGACGAACGTTTGTCCTCAGACCGCTTCGGCCAGTTCTTCGCGGTGATGATCCGGCAGGTAGGCGAGGAGCATTTCCTTCACCAGCGCCGGGCTTTTCGAATCGCGAATCTGAAGCACGCCATCGATCACAAGCGAGCGCGACACCTGTTCTTCCGAAACTTTCAGTTGCAGCTTGTCCGCGATCGGCAGACAAATCAGGTTGCCGACGAGCGCGCCATACAGCGTCGCCAGAAGCGAAATCGCCATGAACGGGCCGAGTTTTGACGGGTCTTCCATGTTGGCGAACATCTGCACCATGCCGATGAGCGTGCCGACCATGCCCCAGGCCGGGGCGGCGTCACCGATGGAACGGTAGATTTTTTCGCCCTCGTGCAGACGCTCCAGGAAATTGTCCATGTCGCGCTCAAGTGTTTCCTTGATGAATTCGCGATCATAGCCATCGGCGATGTAGCGGATGCCAGTGGCGAGAAAGGGGTCCGGTGTCTCCACCTTTTCAAGCGCAATCGGTCCGTTCTTGCGGACGATTTCGGCGATGCGGGTGATCTCCTCGACCAGATCGCGCGCCGAAAAGGAGCGCAGTACGAACGCATAGCGGATGCCGATGGGAAAACCGTGCATCAGCGCCGAAAGCGGGAACCGGATCAACGTTCCGGCGATACAGCCGCCGCCGATCACGATGATGGCGTGGACGTCGTAAAACATCTTGAGGCTGCCGCCCATCAGGACAAGCGCAATGACGGTCGCAATGCCCGCCACAAAACCCAATCCGGTTGCAATATCCATCAACGCCTCCGCCGGCGGCCGTCCGCCGGCTCACACACATGCCGCCCGATGAACGGGGACTCCCGGCGCCAGTCTTATTCATCTCCGGATAAGGATTGGTTAAGCCTAATGAAATCCTTGCGGGTGACGCCGCAGATGATAGGGCAGAGCCTGCCGGTCAGGCCCTGAGGCTCGAACGGCGCCGTGTGGCGGGGGATATCCGATGAACCTTCTCAAGCTTTATGCCCGCGTGCTGGGTCAACTGGGGCCGGAAAAAGGGCTGGGCATTGCGCTGGCCATCGCCAACCTGCTGCTGGCGGTCGCGACCTTCGCCGAACCGATCCTGTTTGGCCGCATCGTCAATGCCCTCATCGGTCAGGGCAGCGGGCCGAAAGAGCCGGTGACCTTCGCTGCTCTCATGCCGCTGATCATCGCCTGGGTGTTCGTGGGCCTTTCCACCATCGGCTTCGGCGTGTTCGTCGCCCTGCATGCGGACCGGCTGGCGCACCGCCGCCGCCTCGCGGTCATGGCCAACTATTTCGAGCACGCCCTCACCCTGCCGATCGCTTTCCATACCCAGACCCATTCCGGCCGCGTGCTGAAGGTGATGCTCGATGGCACGAGCGGCATGTGGGGCCTGTGGCTCTCCTTCTTCCGGGAACACGCCGCCAGCTTCGTCACGCTGTTCGTGCTGCTGCCGCTGACGCTCTGGCTCAACTGGCGCATGGGCCTGCTGCTGATCGGGCTGGTGCTGTTTTTCGGCGCGCTCACCACCTTTGTGCTGCGCAAGACCGAGAAGCTGCAGGGCAGCGTCGAGAGCTACCATTCCGACCTCGCCGAGCGCGCATCGGACGCGCTGGGCAATGTGCCGGTGATCCAGAGCTTTACCCGCGTCGAATCCGAAGTGCGCAGCATGCATGTGACCATGACGAACCTGCTGAACGCGCAGATTCCCGTGTTGTCCTGGTGGGCGATTGCAACCGTCGCGACCCGCGCCTCCGCCACTTTGACCACGCTGGCGATTTTCCTGCTCGGCACATGGCTCTACATACAGGGGCTGACCACGGTCGGCGAAATCATCACCTTCACCAGTTTCGCCACCATGCTGATTGGCCGGCTTGAGCAGGTCGTCGGCTTCGTCAATTTCATTTTCATGCAAGCGCCGAAAATGCAGGAATTTTTTGAGGTGCTCGATACCCTGCCGGCTGTGCGCGACAAGCCCAATGCCCAGACGATTGAGCATCTCGAAGGCCAGGTCTCTTTCGACAATGTGTCGTTCTCCTACGACGGCAAGCGGCCAGCGGTGGCCGATGTCACATTCGATGTAAAACCGGGTGAAACCATTGCACTTGTCGGTTCCACCGGCTCAGGAAAATCCACCACCCTCGGCCTGCTCCACCGCGCCTTCGATCCGCAGTCCGGCGCCATCCGTATTGATGGCATCGACTTGCGTGACATCGCGCTCGGCTCGCTGCGCCGCCATATCGGCGTGGTGTTTCAGGAGCCGATGCTGTTTGCCCGGTCAATTCGCGAGAACCTCATGGTCGGCAAACCCGACGCGACGGATGATGAAATCAATCTCGCCCTGGAACGGGCGCAGGCCAAAGAAATCATGGCGCG
>JBOFFO010000239.1:0-5459 GCA_051648665.1 Beijerinckiaceae bacterium
TTGACGCTGGAACTTGTGGCGCAGGACGGCGCGCAGTTCGGCCGTGTGCATTGTCCCGCTTCGGCAACCGGCGGACGATTGCCGAAGGATTATCACAGCGAGGCCATGCCGGGGAAGGAAGCGTTCCGCGCTGCGATTAAGCTCGCCAACGATATGAAAGCACCGATTGTCGTGCTCGATCCGCAGGATTTGTGGCCTTCGGAATGGGGCACGCTCTACGAAACGGAATAAGCCTGTTCCGTTTCAGGTCGCACGACGGTTAACATCGTTAAGCGCAAAGCCTGCTTTGCCGGCATAGCCTTTGACGATTGCTTCGCGTTCCGAGCGGCTCAGCACGCGGTCCACATAATCGAAGCCCGCCGGTGCGCGTTTTTCCACCTCGTCAATCACACGCTCCGGCCCGCCGGTGCGATTGATGCGCACAATTTCTGCTGTTTTGGGCAGCCGCTCCTGCTCGTAAATCTCCAGCGCCTGCATCGGATGTTCGCACTGTTTCAAAGCATCCGTGAGGCAGCGTGCATCGAGGATAGCCTGCGCCGCGCCATTCGATCCGACTGGATACATGGGATGCGCGGCATCGCCCAACAGGCTGACACGGCCAAAGCTCCAGCGCGGCAGCGCATCGCGGTCGCACATCGGATATTCAAAGCAGGCCTTGGTTGCGCGCACCAGGCCGGCCACATCGACGCCGGGAATGTTGAAACGCTGTGCATAGGGCAGAATGTCGTCGAGCCGTCCCACGCGCGACCAGCTTTCTTTCGGAGGCGGTGATTTCTCGCCGTCAGCCACGCGTATCACGATCGCCCAGTTTGTCAGTTTGGTGCCCGGCGTTTCGCCCTCGGCGATTGGATATAGCGCGAGCTTGAGCCCCATGCCGCCGCCGATATACATCGACCGACCGG
The DNA here is from genome assembly GCA_051648665.1 of Beijerinckiaceae bacterium. GTDB lineage: Bacteria > Pseudomonadota > Alphaproteobacteria > Rhizobiales > Beijerinckiaceae > Terrirubrum. The sequence goes on from JBOFFO010000239.1 coordinate 903, forward strand.
AGAGGAAGTAAGGCCAGTCAGTCGCGCCGCGCCACATCATCGCACCTTGCCAGCTTGGCGCCCCTTCCTGCGGATAAAAATGCCGCCTCACGGCAGAATGAATGCCATCGGCGCCGATGAGAATTTCGCCGCGCACAGTCTCGCTGTTGCTCCCGTCGCGGGCATTGATGAAATATGCGGTGACGCCGCCTTCATCCTGAAAAAAGCCGCCGAGTCGTAAACCGGTGCGCACAGCCTGAGGACCGAGCCGCGCGATCACGGCATCATACAGCAGTTTTTGCAGACGCCCCCGGTGAATGGAGAATTGCGGAAATTCAAACCCCGCATCGGTGCCACGCGGCTCGCGCCAAACCTCCTGTCCAAGGCGGTTGACGTAAATCAGTTCCTTGGTGCGGATCGCCACCGCGTCGAGCGTGGGCAACAATCCTAGCCCTGATAATTCTCGGATGGCGTGCGGCAGCGTGTTGATGCCGACGCCAAGCTCGCGCACCTCCGATGCTTGCTCATAAATAATGGAGGGAATGCCGCGTGCGTGCAGCATGAGCGCCAGAGTCAACCCACCAACACCTGCGCCTGCAATCAACACCGTCATGACTTATGCTCCACACATTGAGGCTTATCCGTTGACTTCATCCGGTGGAGGCAAAAAATCTACCTCATGCTTCGCGGCCAGCGCAACAACAGCAGCGGGATTCTGTTCGGCCATATTGTGGATCCCCCAGAACAGATCATACAGCCGCCGCGTCGGCGCCACCCAGAAGAAGCATTTCACATCACGGGCAGACTTGTTGAAGATACCATGTGGAATGCCTTTTGGCATGCGCACGAGGTCACCGGATTTTGCATGCGTCGCTTTGCCATCGAGCACAAGTTCGAACTCTCCTTCGAGCATATAGATGAACTCGTCCTGAGTAGGATGAATGTGCGGTGGCACAAATGTGCCGGGCGGGAATGTCGCATGCCAAGAAAAGGAATCAACGCTCACCTGCTTCGGCACATAGATTTGGCCAAGAATATTCCAGCGGATATTGTCGATGCCCTCGCTGGCCTTCGTGATTCCCGGTGTCATCATCATGGCATTCCTCCCTTGTCTTGACTGTCTTGAATTACTCGCTAGCGCCGACATGCAGAAAGCGGTCTTGCACGGATGGGTTAGATTTCAGCTCATGACTTGTGCCTTGCCAGACCACGCGGCCTTTTTCGAGCACGACATGGCGGTCTGCAAAGGCAGATAGCGCGGCGATATTCTTGTCAATCACTATGATGGATTCGCCCTCGCTTTTCAGAATGCGCAGACAATTCCAGATTTCCTGCCGGATAAGCGGGGCTAATCCTTCCGTCGCTTCATCCAGCACCAGCAATTTCGGGTTCGTCATCAACGCCCGCCCGATGGCCAGCATCTGCTGTTCGCCACCAGAGAGCTGATTGCCCATATTGCTGCGTCGCTCCTTCAGGCGCGGAAACAGCGCATAGACCGCCGGCAAAGTCCATCGCGCTTTGCCGAACCGCGCGGCTGCGGTTGCGAGCAAATTTTCTTCCACCGTCAACGTCGGAAAAATACGCCGCCCTTCTGGCACAAGGCCAAGGCCGTATCTGGCGATGGCGAACGGTGTTTTCCCGGTCAGCGTATGGCTGTCAAACGTAACAGCGCCGTGCATGGTAGGCAGCAAGCCGAAAATCGTCATCAGCGTGGTGGTTTTCCCCATACCATTGCGGCCAAGCAGAGCGAGTACTTCGCCAGCGCCAACATCAAAGCTGATGTCGAAAATCACCTGTGCTTCGCCATAACCGCTGTTAAGATCGCGCACGGAGAGCATCAGCCTGTCTCCCCGTCGCCGAGATAGGCCTTGCGGACATCGGTATTCGCCATGATTTCGGCGGGCGTGCCAACCGCAATAATCCGGCCATAAACCAGCACGCTGATGCGATCGGCAAGGCTGAACACCGCGTCCATATCATGCTCGACAAGCAGCATGCTGTAGCGCGACTTCAGCCCGCGCAGCATCGAGATCGCCTGCGCAGACTCCTCATGGCCAAGGCCCGCGAGCGGCTCATCCAGAAGCAGAAACTGCGCATTGGTTGCAATAGCAATCGCAAGCTCCAGCAAGCGCTTTTCCCCATGCGACAAGAGGCCCGCGCGCAGGCCGGACCGCGCAGTGAGGCCCACATCTGCGAGCGCCTGCATGGCTTCATCGTTCAGGCGCGTTTCATCAGAGGCCGGCGCAAAAAACCGAAAGCTTGAACCACTGCGCGCTTGCACAGCAAGGGCAACATTGTCGAGCACCGAAAATGCTGGCAGGATCGACGTGATCTGAAAGGATCGGGCCAGTCCACGCCGCACACGCAGATGCATGGGCAAGCGTGTGATGTCTTCGCCGCGAAAGAGGATGCTCCCGGAATTTGGCGCAAGTGTCCCGGAAATCTGGTGAATAAGCGTGGTTTTTCCAGCGCCATTTGGGCCAATCAGGGCGTGCAGTTCGCCTGGCCTCACATCAAGTGTCACGCCATCGGTCACAGCCAGTGAGCCGAAACTCTTTCGTAGGTTGGTAATGGCCAGAAGCGGTTCAACCATGACGTGTCGCAGCCAGTTGACGCAAAAGACCGAGAATGCCGCCGCGTCCCAGGAGAACAATGAGGATCAGCAGCGGCCCGAAGATCATTTTCCAATGTTCCGTGAAACCGGAGAGCCATTCCTCCAGCAACAGGAAAACGAGCGCGCCAATGATCGCGCCATGCAAGGATCCGATGCCCCCCAGCACCACCATGATCAGCAATTCGCCGGAACGTTGCCACGACATATAGGATGGCGAGACGAACTCCGATTGATTGGCCAGCAGCACCCCGGCCACCGCACACATCATGCCAGCGACAACGCAGGCTGTGAGCTGATAGGGAATTTTCGGAAATCCGATCGCCTGAATGCGCTGCGGATTTTCGCGGATGCCGGTAAACACCCGGCCAAACCGCGACCTGACCACGCGCCGTGACGCCAGATAAAACAGCAGCAGAATGCCGAACACGAAATAGTAAAACACCAGATCATTGCGGAGCCATTTCTGGCCAAAGATCAGGCTACGATTGCCCAGCGTCAGCCCATCATCGCCACCATAGGCGGACAGTGAAACGGCAAGAAAAAACAGCATCTGCCCAAAGGCGAGCGTGCTCATGATATAATATACGCCCGTCGTGCGCAGCGATATGATGCTGGTCAGCAAGCCAAACAACGCAGCCACTGCGACGGCGGCGGCAAGCTGCACAAAAAAGTCTTCAATGCCGTGCGCTGATAAAATTCCGACCGCATAAGCGCCAATGCCCAGAAATGCGGCATGTCCGAACGACACAAGCGCGCCATAGCCGAGAATAATATCGAGCGACATGGCGGCTATCGCAAAAATCAGCGCGCGTGTGACCAGACCGAGAATATAGCTTTCAGCACCGAGTTTGGCGGCCAAAGGCACCGCTGCAAGCAGCGCGAACAGAATCAGCATCAGCCATGGCGATTGCTTTGGCGGAGTAGCAGGCAAAGGAGCAGCAGGCATGGCCGTTGGTGTCATCGGCGCACCGGGAACAGCCCGGCGGGCCGGAAGAACAGCACAGCCGCCATCAGCAGATAAATCAGCATCGGGGCCAGGGAGCGGCCTGCCTGATTGGCCGCTGCGGGTTCAAGCATAAGGCGCAAAAGTTGCGGGCCGAAAGCCCGGCCCAGCGTGTCGATCAAGCCGACCATCAGCGCGGCTATAAATGCGCCACGGATGGAGCCGATCCCGCCAATGACAATCACCACGAAAGTGAGGATGAGCAGATTGTCGCCCATGCCCGGCTCGACCGAAAGAATGGGCGCCACCATGGCGCCGGCAAAGCCCGCGAGCATGGCGCCAAAGCCAAACACCACCATGAAGAGCTGGCCGATATTCACGCCCAGCGCTGAGACCATGCGCGAGTCGCTTGCGCCGGCGCGCACCAGCATGCCGACACGGGTCTGGCTGACAAGAAAGGCGAGCAGGGCCGCAACAGCCAGCCCGACGCCAATCAGCACGATTCGATAGATGGGATAAAGCACGCCATCCATCAGCCGTACGGCGCCCATCAGCGCATCGGGAACGGGCACGCTGAGCGGTGCGGCGCCCCAGATGAATTTCGCAGCCTGATTGAGAAACAGGATAAGTCCGAACGTGACCAGCACCTGCTCGAGATGGTCCCGGTCATACAGCCGGCGGAAAATCAGCCACTCCAGAAAGAGGCCGAACGCCAGCGCGGTGGGCAACGTCAGCGCAAGACCGGCCAGAAAGCTGCCCGTCATGGCCGTGTACATTGCCGCGAGATAGGCGCCGATCATATATTGCACGCCGTGAGCGAGATTGATGAAATCCATCACGCCAAAGACGAGCGTCAGCCCCGCTGCAATCAGGAAAAGCAGGATGCCAAGCTGCAGGCCGTTGAGCGTCTGCACGAGGAACAAGGCAGTTGACATGACAGGGGGCCGTGCAGCGTTCAGAACAAGCACTGCCGCGCGCGGGATGCGCGCGGCAGCTTTAACTCACTTCATGCTGCATTCGG
>JBOFFO010000240.1:0-3438 GCA_051648665.1 Beijerinckiaceae bacterium
CGCCGCTGATCTTTTGGCGCAGGCCGAGCATGACACGGCGGCGCAGTCCATCCTGATTACAAATTCCGCACGCGTCGCCGCCGATGTGGCGCAGGCGGTGGAAGCGCAGCTGAAAACTTTGCCGCGGGCTGATATCGCCAGAGCAAGCTGGAACGATTTCGGCGCGATCATCACGGTGCCGTCGCTCGCCGATGCGCTGCCGCTGGTGAACCGCCTCGCGCCGGAGCATCTCGAACTCGCCTGCGACAATCCCGATGCATTGATCCCGCACATTCGCAATGCCGGCGCGATTTTCATTGGTCATCATACGCCGGAAGCGATTGGCGATTATGTCGGCGGCTCCAACCATGTTCTGCCGACCGCGCGCTCGGCGCGTTTCTCATCGGGCCTCGGCGTGCTCGATTTCATGAAGCGCACCTCGCTGCTGCGCTGCGGCGCGGATTCGCTGTCCGCCCTCGCCGATGCAGCCATTGCGCTTGGTGAGGCCGAGAGCCTCGATGCCCATGCGCGCTCGGTCGCGCTGCGGCTCAACCGGCGCGGCTGACGGGCATGGCCGAGCCTCGCCACCGGCTGATGGCAGTTCGCCTCGACGATCAAACCATCGCGCGCGGCACACCCGATCAGGAGCATGAGCGCGCCATCGCAATCTATGATCTCGTGGAACGCAATGAATTTGCGCCGGCGGGCCATCCCGGTGGCCCCTATGCGCTGACGCTTGCGCTTATCGACGGCAAGCTCGTCTTTGATGTCACCACTGAAGATGGCGCGCCCGTCTGCCGTGAACCCCTGTCGCTTCAGCCGCTGCGCCGCATCCTGCGTGATTATTTTCAGGTCTGCGAACATTACTATGCGGCGATCCGCACGCAGACACCATCACAGATCGAAGCCATCGATATGGGCCGGCGCGGCTTGCACAATGAGGCGGCCCAACTGTTGCAGGACAGGCTCGAAGGCGCCATCGCGATTGATTTCCAGACCGCGCGGCAGTTTTTCACGCTGCTGACCGCGCTGCACTGGAAGGGGTGAGCGCGTGGAGACGCCTGCACGGAACATTCAGGCCGTGCTGTTTGTCTGCAATTTTAATGCGGTGCGTTCTGTGATGGCCGAGGCGGTGACGCGGCATTATTTTGGCCGCTCGCTCTATGTGCAGTCTGCGGGCGTGCGCAAGATGCCGCTGGATGGCTTTGTGATCGCCGTGCTGGACGAAATTGGTATCGACGCAAACCGGCACCGTCCAAAAACGCTCGTCGAACTTGAAGACTGGGAAGGGTTGAATTTCGACCTGATCGTGTCCCTGACGCCGGAGGCGCATCACGCCGCGATGGATCTCACCCGTCTCGTCGCCGCTGATGTCGAATACTGGCCGAGCGCCGACCCCGGCCCCATTGAAGGCACGCGCGAGCAAATTCTGGATCGCTACCGCGCACTCCGTGACAGCCTGATCCGGAAAATCACCGCCCGCTTCCGCGCCTGACGCGTTTCAGAAACCACTCATGCGCAGGCTGATGGCCACAGCCATGCCCACTGCGAGTGCCTGAATTTCACTGCGCCGCACCACCATCGCGAGCGCCGCAGCCGCAACCGCAAGGCCTGCCACAGGCCCGGTGCGCACCACGATCGGCAAAACAATCGCAACGATGATGCAGCCCGGCAGGGCCGCAAGCGCTTTTTCCACCCGCCGCGACGGCTTGAAAAAACTGACGACAAAATGCCCGCCGATACGGCACAGATACGTCACAACCGTCGCGAGCAGGATGACGGTGAGCGTGCTGGCGGAAACAGACCACAACCCGTTCACGATGCAGGCTCCGCATCCGGCTCGAACGCCGCCCAGGTGATGCCGGCAAGCGCGCCGCCGATCAGATACCAATAGCCCGGCACGAAATAATACAGCGCCAGCGCCGCCGCGCCCGCCACCAGCCATGCCCGCGTCTGCGCATGGCCTTTCCACAAGGGCACGCCAAGCGCCGCAAAATATACCGGCATGATCAGATCAATCGCGAATTTTTTCTGGTCCGCGACCACGGCTCCGAGCAGATAACCGGGAATGACAGAAAGGGTCCAGTTCAGCCACAGCGCGACGCCGACACCGAGCAGGATGGCCGGATCCGTGCCGCCGCCTTCACGATAGCGCACGGCTGCAATATAATTCGCGTCGGTGAGGAAAAAATGCTGGCTATAGACATAAGCCGGCGGCAGGCCACGCAACCACGGCTCCAGCGCCGCACTCATCAGGAACATGCGGGAATTGACGACGGCAACAGCGGCGACCACCACAGCCATGTCAATCCAGCGCCATTCCCCCTGCCACGCTTCAAGCGCAACAAATTGCGACGAACCGGCATAGAGCAGCCCGGTCATCAACAGCGTTTCCGCCAGCGACAGCCCCTTCTGCTGTGACAGTGAGCCAATCGCCGCGCCGAAGAAGAATGAGCCGGGGATGAAGGCCCACGACAATGCGACGCCGCGCCAGAATCCGGCAAGCGTCGGTCGGTTGGTGAGAGGCGGAGTGGAATGCAGCATCAGCGCGGGCAAAGGGCGATCACCGCTCGTCTCACCCGCGAGCCTCGCCTGTCAATGCGGGGCAAAGCATGCCGCCCCGCATCAATGGCACAGCCTCAATGCGGTGTGCTGACATCCCCGTCGCCGCGCATCATGTAGCGGCCCAGCGCCAGCACAATGGCAGCACCGATGGCGGCGGCGGTGTATTTGATCCAGCCAAGGACAGCGGTGCCGGTCGGGCTGACGCCGGTCTCGACCGTCTTGATCCAGTCCGGCTTCACCGATTGCAGCCAGTTCAGGATAGCCGGATCACTGACCATCATTTCACCCGCGATCCAGCCCAGCAGTGCGGCGCCGGCCCAGACAAGGATCGGATAATTGGTCAGCAGCTTGAGCACCACAGACGATCCGAAAATGATGATCGGAATCGACAGGAGGATGCCGAATGCAAACATGTAGATGTTGCCATGTGCCGCCGCCGACACAGCGAGCACATTGTCGAGGCTCATGACCGCGTCCGCGATGGCGATGGTCTTCACCGCATCAAACAGCGAACTCCCCGCCTTGATGTCGCCATGCGTATCTTCTTCGCTCAGCATCTTCACAGCGATCCAAAGCAACAGCAGAGCGCCGACCACCTTCAGGAACGGAACCTTCATGAGGTAGCTGACGACAATGGCGAAGATGATGCGCAGGCCGATGGCGGCCGCTGTGCCGAGCAGAATGCCCATGCGGCGTTGGTTTTCTGGCAGGTTGCGCACTGCCAGCGCGATCACCACAGCATTGTCGCCGGACAGGAGCAGATCGATCCAGATGATCTGCAACAACTGGATCATGGTGCCGCTGTCTAGCGTCATCGGTGTGCTCCGCCCTGTTCTCTGGTTTCAGCAGCGGTTAAAGCCTCATACCCGGCTTTGCAACTGGCAGGCGCAGGCA
>JBOFFO010000241.1:0-6072 GCA_051648665.1 Beijerinckiaceae bacterium
GGATGGGCTTCGCGCTGGTCATATCCACGTCAAAACTTCGGCCATGCAGCGGCTGACCGGGGCCGGGCGGCTGGCGCTCTTGCAGCCTTTCATCGCCGCGCTGGCAGACGCCAACCCGCGCGGCATACTCTGGGGAACGGACTGGCCGCATACCGGCGGCGGGCGTGGTCTTGGCCACGAAACGGCGCGGCTTGTGACAGACATTGAACCGTTCGAGCCGATGGATGACGTTGACGCGGTGGCCGGGCTGATCGCCGCCTTGCCTGATCCGGCATTGCGGCAGGCCATTTTCTCGGACAATCCCGCGCGGCTTTATGATTTTTCATCGGGACCATCATCATGACGCCTTTTGACCGTCCGTCCGCATTTGGCGATGCGCCGCTCGACCTGCTGATCTGCGGATTTCCCGGCAAATCCACCTGTCATGGCGGCATGGGGTGGAGCTCGATTGCCCTGATCCGCAGCGGCAGCCGGATTGCGCTGGTCGATGCCGGCAATTTCGGCATGCGCAAGCTCATTCTTGAACAGTTGGGGCAGCGTGGCCTCAAGCCGTCGGATGTCACAGACCTGCTGCTGACGCATTCGCATTATGATCACTCGGTCAACTGGACGCTGTTTCATCATGCGCGCATCGTTGTCGGCGCAGTCGAAATGGAATGGGCGCGGAAGGAACCGTGGGGCGAGACGCCGGTTCCGGAATTGTATGTGCGCACGCTCGATGACTGGGCAACATGCGAGAAGGTGGCGGATGGCGCCACAGTTTTTCCTGGCATGACGGCGCATTTGGCGCCTGGCCACACGCCGGGCTGCCTTGTCTTTCACTGGCGCACGCCGGAACGGGATATTATTTTTACCGGCGACGCGGCAAAGAATCGGGCCGAGCTTGTGTCTGGCGACACGGACATGACTTATGACGCCGCGATCAGCCGCGCCACCATCGCGATGATCTGGACATTATGGCGTGAACGGCCCGGGACGATTGTCGTGCCGGGGCATGATCTGCCGATGGTGCTCGAACAGGATGCGCCGCGGTATCTCGGCCAGCGCAAGGCTGCGATCCGCGCCTGGTTCGGCAACGACATGACGACACTGACGACATTCGATCTCACCGGCGGCCCCGCAGCCGGAGCGCGCTGACGTTTTTCCTGCAACGCGACCATCAGGACCGACACCGATGACCTCACAAGCCGCCATTCTTCGGCCCGCCACGATCAAAGCGCATGAACGCGGCGGTGGCGCACGCACCATTCCGCTGGTGACGAGCCAGACCGGGTCGCGCAGCCTGCTCAACGGCATCACCGAGTTTGGACCGGGCGCATCCATCCCACTGCACACGCATAATTGTGAGGAAAGCGTCATGGTACTGGCCGGCGAGGCGATAGCCGAAATCGACGGCGTCCAGCACCGCATGGGGCCGACGGATACCACATGGGTGCCAGCGGAGGTGCCGCACCGCTTCATCAACGCATCGGATAGCGCGCCCATGCGCATTTTCTGGACCTATGCGTCCATTGATGCGACGCGGACGATTGTCGCGACTGGCGATACGCGGTCCATCGATTCCGAGCGCCGGTAACCGTTCAGCGCGCGCCGAAACTCGATCCGGCAAAAAGTTTGGCATGCTCACGGGGTGGTGCGCGCCAGTAGGCTGGCGCCGCCTCAATATGAGCGCCGAGTTTCGCCGCCGCATGCCAGGGCCAGCGCGGATCGTAGAGCAGCGCGCGGGCAATGCCGATGGCGTCGGCATCGCCTTCCGCCAGAATGGATTCCGCATGCTCCGGCTCGGTGATCAGGCCGACAGCGATCACCGGAACGGACACCGCCTTGCGGATGGCAGACGCCAGCGGCACCTGATAACCCGGCCCCAGTGCGATTTTCTGCTGGGATGAGACGCCGCCGCTGCTGACATGGATGGCGGCGCAGCCGCGCTGCTCCAGCGCCTTTGCGAATATCGCGGCTTCGGCAATATCCCACGCCCCCTCGATCCAGTCCGTGCCGGAGATGCGCACCCACACTGGACGGTCTGCCGGACAATGCGCGCGCACGATCTCAAACACTTCAAGCGGGAAGCGCATGCGGTTTTCAAGGCTGCCGCCGTAACGGTCCGTGCGCTTGTTCGCGACGGGCGAGAGAAACTGGTGCAGCAGATAGCCATGCGCAGCATGAATTTCGATGCCGTCGAAATTCAACCGGGCGGCGCGGCGGGTGGCGTCAGCAAAAGCGGCGCGCAGATCATCCAGTCCGGCGTCATTCAATGCGCTCGGCGGCGCTTCGCTTTCGTTATGTGGAATGGCGGAGGGCGCAACCGCTTGCCATCCTTTCGGCGCGCCAGGCGGAATTTGCTGGCCGGTTTCCCATGGCCGGTTGCTTGATGCCTTGCGACCGGCATGGGCGAGCTGAATCGCGAAAGGCATGGTGGAGTGCGCGCGCGCGATGGCCAGGGATTGCGCCAAGGCTGTCTCGCAGGCGTCGTTGTAGAGACCAAGGCAGCCGGGTGTGATGCGGCCTTGCTGGGTCACGGCTGTCGCCTCGATGATGCACAGCCCCGCGCCTGATTGCGCCAGTGTGCCGAGATGGACGCTGTGCCACGCATTGGCGAGACCGTCCTGCGCCATATACTGGCACATCGGCGCGATGATAATGCGATTTTTCAAATCGCGTGCGCCGAGCTTCAAGGGCTGGAAGAGCAAACTCATCAGGTCGTTTTCCTTCGCATAGGGTCGAAAAATCAGAGGGATTGCGTGTCATCAGCGGCATCGCCTTCGACGGCAATGCGCTGGGGTGGGCCAAGCGACACTGCACCATTGTCGCCAACGCTCACCGTGTGAATATAAAAACCCGTGGCAGCCTCACGTTTGGCGTTCATCACAGGCGAGGGGGCGGAGACAATCGTCAACGCGCCGGACTGGCCAATCCAGTCGATATGCCGGTGGCCGTGCATGACGATGATGCGATGAGCATAGGGTTTCAGTTCGCGCAGCACCCAGTTCCCATTGATCAGCGCAGTGCCGATCCGTTCGGCAAAGGCGGCGGTGCGCATCGGATATTCCGCCAGGTGATGATGGACGGCAAAAATAAATCCCGCTTCCGGGTGCGCATCCATCATGGCGAGCGCCCGCGACAGTTGCGGCGCGGAAATCAGGCCTAGCGCATTGGTGAAGGAAAAATGCGTTTCCGCATTTGAGTTCAGCACAATCACGCCCAACCCGTCGCGCATCGCCGGCGGCACGATCATGGGAAAGGCATCGTGCCACAGGCGGCCAAGGCGGGCCGAGCCACGCCAGCGCCCACGGTCGAAAAATTCAGCCATAGGCTGTGCCAGCGGCGCAACCACCTGCGCCAATGTTTCGCGCACGCCGCTGCGCGGTTCGGCTATCGCGACGCGGCTGCCTTGCACGCGCGCCATCGCGGCCAGACAACGCATTTGCCGCAGGCGCTTGTTGGGGCTGAAAGGCAAATCGAGCCGCGCCGGATTTTTCCGGTCCACGATGTTCACATCGTGGTTGCCGGGCAGGATCAGCATGATGCGCATGAGCGCCGGGTAGCGCTCGATGATCTCAAAAAATTCCGCCCATTCGGTCGATTGTCCGGCATCGACCATGTCGCCGGTGATCAGGAGATGATCGAGCGGGCGGATGGCGTGAATTTCATCGAGTTTGCGCATAGCGCGTTCGAACCGGCCATTGCCTTGCGGTCCGCCGCGACCGGATTCGATGCGGAAGCCGAAGGGTTCACCGACCACATGCACATCGGAGAGATGCGCAATCCGCCAATGCCGCTGGTCTGGCTTCAGCGTTTTGAACACGCGCCGCGTGGTGTTGTGCTGGGTCCGGGCATCGGCAATCGCCCAGATCAAGGACGCGAGCGCCAGATATACGCCCAGCATGACCAGTGCGTTGGCCAGCGCCGGCAGCACGAGCCGGGCCGGCGCCAGCAGATCGAGCGGCGTTCCGCTCCAGCGGGCATAGGGCCAGAAGGCGAGAGCCAACAGCACAGCGCTCACGGAGAGCAGCACGCCGGCGATCACTGCGCCCTGCGCACGCCGCCGCGCCAGCCGTGTTTCGGATAAATCCCCGCGCTCCAGCATGTAGCGCAGCCATTCGCGCGCCAGCGCGTAGGCTGGTTGCACCGCAACCGCGTTGAGGGCCCAGAAATTCCGTTCAATGCTGCGGAACAGGGGCCGCCAGCCATAGAGCGCAATCAGCGTCAGGATGATGGCTGCAGCGCCCAACGCAATGCCGGTCAGGGTCGCGGCTGCATTGGAGACCGTGCGCCACCACGCGGATACAAGCAGGGGCGCAATGCCAACCAACAGCAGCGGCCAGGCCAGCGTCATGGCGAGCGAGACCAGCAGTTTGGGCAGACTGATTTCGGTCAGCAAACTGCCCGCCAGCCGCATAAGGGACGCCTGTTGCGGCGCGGACTGGTCATCCTCGATGTCGCCGCGGCGCGGGTCGTAGATTGGCATGGCGGTCCAGTTGATCGTCCGGCAAGGCGTAGATCAAGCATGGCCATGCGCCAAGCGTGTTGCCGGATGCGCATAGGCATCTGCTTCACCATAGCCACGATTGACCTTGACGTTTGGGGCGAACAGGCCCAAATGCCCGGCACGAAGCGAAGACGTGCTCATGGGTGCGTGTGCGCGAAGCCAGCGTGAAAGCGCCCGATGCAAGGGTGCGGGGCTTCCCTTCAACCGCTTCGTTTTCGCAAGGCTCCCCTCATCACGCGGGTCGTCATCCACGCCACCGGCCAGGGCCGATGGCGTTTCCCGCTGCGTGCGCAGCCCACGAAAGTTCGACCTTTGTCACTGTTTACTGATTTTCCCTTCGCCAGCCCGATTCACAAGGCGCTGGTGCAGGAAGGCTATACGAAACCGACCCCGATTCAGGTTCAGACCATCCCGCATGCGATGGCAGGCCGCGACATTCTCGGTATCGCCCAGACCGGCACTGGCAAGACAGCGGCCTTCGCGCTGCCGATCCTCAACCGCCTCGGCCGGACCACAAAAGCACGCAATCCAAAAACGGTGCGCGCCCTTGTGCTCAGCCCGACGCGCGAACTGGCGAGCCAGATTTGCGAAAGCTTTCGCACCTATGGCCGCGATCTTGGCCTGAAGTCCGATGTGGTGTTTGGCGGTGTCCCGCTCGGCAAGCAGGAACGGATGCTGGCGCCTGGCATCGACATTCTGGTCGCGACACCGGGACGGCTGCTTGATCTCATCGACCGGCGCGCGCTTGTGCTGAATGAGATCGAGGTGCTGGTGCTCGATGAAGCCGATCAGATGCTCGACCTCGGCTTTATCCATGCGCTGAAGCGGCTGATCCCGATGCTGCCCAAGCAGCGCCAGAGCATGTTCTTTTCCGCGACGATGCCGAAAACCATTGCGTCTCTGGCGGATTCGTTTCTCGACAACCCGGTGAAGGTCGCGGTGACGCCCGTCGCAACGACGGCCGAGCGCGTGACGCAGGGCGTGATGCATGTGCCGGCCCATGCCAAACAATCGCTTTTGCAGGCGGTGCTGCGCGACCCGGCGATTGCGCGTGTGCTCGTCTTTACCCGCACCAAGCACGGCGCAAACCGCGTCGTCGAAAAGCTCGAAGCGGCGAAAATTCCGGCTGACGCCATTCATGGCAACAAGTCGCAGGGCCAGCGCGAGCGGGCGCTGAAAGCCTTTCGCGATGGCATCTCGCGGGTGCTGGTGGCGACGGACATTGCGGCGCGCGGCATTGATGTCGATGGCGTGACCCATGTGATCAATTTTGAATTGCCGAATGTGCCGGAGGCTTACGTTCATCGTATCGGCCGCACCGCGCGCGCCGGCGCATCGGGCATCGCGATTTCCTTCTGCGCGCCGGATGAGAAGGGCTATCTACGCGATATCGAGCGCACCACGCGCGTGTCCGTGCCTATTATCGCTTTGCCTGAGGGTGTGGATTTTTCTGCGCCGCCGCCGCGTGAAGCGGGCAGCGGGGACGAGCGCGGTCCGCGCCAGCGGCAAGGACAGGGGCGCGACCGGCAATCACGCAGCGGCCAGACCGGGAATGGCGCACGCAACGGCCAGCCGCAAACGCG
>JBOFFO010000242.1:0-8320 GCA_051648665.1 Beijerinckiaceae bacterium
GTCTGCTACACATCCCACACACGCCTGATTCTGCTGTGATCGTGGAATGGCGGGCGTTGACTGTGGCTTTACTGGATCGGCTCGCGCCGCTGGTGCGTGTGGAATTGCAGCAACGCGCTGAAGATTTTCCATTGGCGAAAATGCTTGAGGGCGGCACATGGGCCGCCGGGCGCATCGCTGCCCGCGCAAGGCGGACTGATGGGTCACCGCCGCTTTCCATCATGAGTGATGGCACAGTATTCTAGGCGAGAATTGCGGAGAGATGGATATGGAAGGCGTTACGGTCGTCAAGCATCCATTGGTGCAGCATAAACTGTCGCTAATCCGCGACAAGGAACGCTCGACATCGAGTTTCCGGCGCCTTGTGCGTGAAATTGCGATGCTGCTCGCCTACGAAGTCACGCGTGAACTGCCGATGACGACGCGCGAAATAGAAACGCCGATGCAGAAGATGCAGGCGCCGGAGATTGAGGGGAAAAAGCTCGTGCTGGCCCCCATCCTGCGTGCTGGCCTTGCCCTTGCCGATGGCATGCTTGAACTTATTCCTTCCGCGCGCGTCGCGCATGTCGGGCTCTACCGCGACCATGACACGCTCGAGGCAGTCGAATATTTTTTCAAGGCGCCCCATGATCTGGCGGACCGTCTGGTGATTGTCACGGATCCGATGCTGGCGACAGGCAATTCCGCCATCGCGGCCCTGGAGCGTTTGAAGGCGCGCGGTGCAAAGGATTTGCGCTATGTGTGCCTGCTCGCCGCACCGGAAGGTATTGCTCGCATGCGCGCTGCGCATCCAGATGTGCCGATCTGGACCGCAGCGATTGACGATCATCTCAATGAGCAGGGTTATATCGTGCCAGGCCTGGGAGACGCTGGCGATCGCATATACGGCACCCGCTGAGTTCTGACGATGACTGCCTCCAGTCATATTCTGGTTTTCGGTTCGATCAATCTTGATCTGATATGTCGCGTCAGCCGCATCCCCGCGCCGGGCGAAACGGCGCTGTCGCCGGCGTATCAAGCCATTCCCGGTGGAAAGGGCGCCAATCAGGCGCTGGCAGCTGCGCGTGCCGGTGCGCGGGTTAAGCTGATCGGTGCGGTTGGAAGGGATGCCTTTGCAGCGCAGGCGTTAGCCCTTTTGACCCGTGATGGTGTCGATCTGTCGGATATTCACGAGATTGAAGCCGCAACAGGCATCGCTTTTATTGCGGTCGATGGGCGGGGCGAAAATGCCATTACTGTCGCGTCGGGAGCGAATAGGGAGGTTCGTGCGGAATGGCTCGGCCACACGCATGCAATCCACGGCTCGATTTTGCTTTTGCAGGGCGAGTTGCCATGGCCAGAGACCGTAAAGGCAGCCAGCCGTGCACAGGCGTTGGGCATGCGTATAGTGCTCAATGCCGCGCCGTCATCAGGTTTTGATGCATCGATTTTACCTAGCCTGTCATTGCTGGTTGTTAACGAGCATGAATTGCAGGATGTAGCAAAATCTCTGGCGGTGAAATCTGCGGGCGATGATGCATTGGCGCGTGATGTTTCCGCAGCTTCACAAACTACCTTGATTGTTACACGCGGCAGCGCCGGCGTGCTGGTGTGTGAGGCTGGGCATTGCCGGCCATTTCCAGCCGATCAAATAATCCCGATTGATACGACAGGCGCGGGTGATACGTTCTGTGGCGCCTTGGCTGCTGCTCTTGCAGAAGGTATGTCCTTGCCAGACGCTGTTGAGTTTGCAATCTGCGCTGCAAGCCTGTCCTGCCTCAAACAGGGTGCACAGTCATCCATGCCGACGAGGGTGGAGATCGAAAATCGTCTGGCTATCCGGCGGCCAGCAAGGCTGAGATGACCTGATCAGCAGCCGGTGCAGATCACTTCCGGTGACTGCCGCGGGATCATGTAGGTGACTTGCTTCATGCTGATTTTCGTCGGCATCTTCATGTAGTCGGATGTGACGAACTTCGCGATCGGATAATAATCGTAGGTAACTTCCGCAACCACCACCGTCTCTCCGTCTCCGGACAGAATCGTGTTCGGCATTTGCGGCATAGGGATATTTTTCGGATGCGCTGCTGGGGTGGTCTGGCCATCGGGCACCCGGCTCCAGATCACCATATCCTGATTGGTAGCATTGCGTTTCACGCTCGTCAGCCGCATTTTGACAGTCGAGGCATCCATCGGCGCAAAGACGGAGTTTGCTGCCTGGAAAATGAGTTTCAGCTCGTTCGGCGTTGTCGATGTATCGCGCGACGTGAGATCCGCGAGCGTGCGTGAAACCATTGTGACGCGCCGGCTGGCAGAAATCGCCTGCGTGATTTCATAAGTGCCCAGCCACATAATCAGCATGAGCGGCAGAATGACGGCAAACTCGACACCGGCGACGCCTTTTTCGGCTTTGCGGAAGCGGCGGACAGCATCGGTGGCCCGCGTGGTAACGTTGCGGATGGCGCGATTGGCGTGTGACGAAGCGTGCGGCATGTCAGGGCTCATTACGGAAAGCTGCAGTCGACATCATGGCGAACGCATTTTCATTGCTGAGTTTGATCAGCGTGGTTGGCGCAAACGGGTTGAACAGCATGTGCTTGACCACGGCCCGGATGATCACGACATCGCCCGGTGATCCAAGATTGTAGCCAAATCCGCTTGTGTCGATGACGCCGTTGACAACCACGCCTGAGGGCTTTTTGCCCATTTCCGCCAGATCGCCATAAGCCTTGATATCAAGCTTCAGAGTGTTGTTGCAGTTCATCAGGCCTGTCGCAGCGCGCTTGCAGATTTGTTCCTTGAATTTCGCTTCAGACAGATTGCTATTTTTAGCCTGTCCCGTGAAGACAGCGCGGGCGCCTTCCTGAACGGCATAATCGAACGATTGTTGATCGAAGGCGATCAGGCTGATTTCAAGGATGGCGAAGAGGAGGAAAAAGAAAGGCACTGCTACAACAGCAAATTCGACTGCCACAGCGCCGCTGTCGTCACGCTGGAAGGCAAGAAGCTTGCCGCCCTTGCAGCGCAGGCGCCATTTCCAGAATTGCCGGCGATGCGTCATCGTCTGCTCCTGATGTCCGATCATGCCGTCACGGACTCATGTGTCATCTCAGCAGAATGACTGAAAAAAATTGACTTCGGGTTAGCGATTCCAGCGATTCATCGCTATTGAGCGTAAGAATCCATTGACCATGCTCGACCGGCCATACCGAATCTCAGCCCGCGTCTGCCGCACGCGCTGCGCCAGCGCTACACACAGCGCACGCTATATATATAGAGAGACTGGCGCGTGCTTATTTGCCCGGCTGAGAAATCTGCGTTCGCGCCTGCACCTGGCTCGACACATCGCCAAACACTGTGGTGTCATCGCCAAGAGTGATGGTCTTCTCACACAGCGGCGTGCAGGACAGTGTCTGCTGGGCGCCCCCTCGGCTAACGATCACCAATCCCTCGCGGGCTGCGTTCACGGTGATCATGGATTCGGCGATGATATTGCCGGCATCATCCATGGCAATCAAATTGGTGGTGCCGTAGCTTTTTCCGGTCAGCACCATGTTGCCATGCTTCTGCACAGCGACATCGGCGATGACGGGGTTGCCGACAATGACCGTCTTTGTTTTTTCCGGCAGGCGCACAATACGGGCCTGGTTCAACTGGATCGCAACGGTATCAGCGGCGATGCCGGCAATCGGCCAAAGCATGGCACTGGCCAGTACTGCATGCCGTGTGAGAGAGGTGAAACGGGGCAAAGAACCGCGCATAATACCATCCTGCTAGGGCAACGGCCTGAGTCAGCACAGCCAAGCAAAAACACCCTGTAGAGGTGCTGTCTTTCGCCGCTATGTCTGCTGTGCAGCCAGAATCCAGTCACATTATGCGGCCAAACCGGAGATCAGCCGCCTGATGGCAACTATGGGCAAAAATGGTGAACAAGGCGCTAATGCCGGACCTGGTGGCATTATCGCTGGTTCTTCGCAGTCAATCCGCAGCGCGAACCGAGTGCAGGCCAGAGCCTCAAATTGGATTAATCCCTTTGCGCCAAGTATTATAATGTCATAACATCAGGAGAGTTCGGGTTTATTGCAGAGTATATTAGATTAGATTTGAAAATCTCTGATACAGTGCGAGAAAGACAATGAGTTATTGATTTTTTAAGCAATAAATTCATGGACGAATACATTATGATACGCTTTTTTTCGTTGCAGCAACTCGTTAACTATCCGATGAATACATGAAAAGACGGCGCTTTTATTTCATCCGTTTAAGAGTCCGGCAAGATGTGATGGCTATGGTCTGGGCATGGTTACGGAGCGCCAGGCAGGAACGACCTGACGGACGGCAACCAATCTGGTGTCTTACAGGAGTTCACACATGCTCAAGCGTTTTATCAATGACGAATCTGGCGCAACTGCCGTGGAATACGGCCTGCTTGCTGCTCTGATCGCGGTTGTCATCATCGGCGCCGTGACCGCCCTCGGCACGAAGCTCGCTTCGATGTTCCGTGGCATCTCGACCACGATCGGCTCCGTCTCCGTGACGGCTGGTACTTAATCCGAACCTTACGGTTCACTTCAGGGATGCGCGGGCTGCTGCGGCAGCCTGTGCAAACCCGGCCCAAAAACACACAGGAGTTTACCCCATGTTGAAGCGTTTCATCAAAGACGAATCTGGCGCGACCGCCGTTGAATACGGCCTGCTGGCCGCCCTGATCGCGGTTGTCATCATCGGCGCCGTGACCGCCCTCGGCACGAAGCTGGCGTCGATGTTCCGTGGTATCTCGACCACGATCGGCTCGGTTTCTGTCACCGCCGGTACATAATGATCCGCTTCGCGGGTTAGCAAAACGGCTCCGGTTTCCGGAGCCGTTTTTGTTTGAGGCAAGGCTTCGCACAGCAATTTTTCGTGCTGCGCTAACATTTGGGCAAGGCCGATGCGGTAGAGTGTTGCCCATCAGTTTGCGTTATCGGGTGGACCACCGCCATGCTTGAGGCCAGCCTCCTTATCTTCTTCCCGTTTCTGATCGCTTTTGCCGGCGCCAGCGACCTTTTCACCATGACGATCTCTAACCGGGTATCGCTTGCGTTGTTTGCGGGATTTTTTGTTTTCGCCGTGTGGGTCGGACTGCCTTGGGGGGCCATCGGGCAGCATGTGGCGGCCAGCGCTCTCATGCTTCTCATCACCTTTGGCATGTTTGCGGCGGGATGGATGGGCGGCGGCGATGCGAAATTGGCCTCTGCCACAGCCCTTTGGTTCGGGTTCAGCAATGTCCTTGATTTCGCTCTGATCGCGGCAGTGTATGGCGGTATGCTGACTCTATTGCTGCTGCAGGCCCGCACCTGGCCGCTGCCGAAATTCGCCCAAGGCTGGGAGTGGGCGCGGCGGCTGCATGACAAGAAAACCGGCATTCCCTACGGCATTGCACTCGCCGCAGCCGCGCTCGCGGTCTATCCGCATTCGGTGATCTGGTCTGCTGCCTTCGGCGGCTGAATGCCGTACTGAAAAAAGATACCAACGGTTAACCATACATTGACCTTTCCCTGATCGAATAGGCTTTGCCCCAATGGGTAGAAGTGGATTTCGGTCATGCAACGTTCCGCGCGTATTATTGTCATTGCGATTGCTCTGGTCGCCGGCCTGGCCGCCGCCTATCTCGCCAGCTCATCTGCGCCCCCGCCGGCACCGGTTGTTGTCAACCAGACCGTCGAGCCGTCCATTAAGACCGTCGAAGTCCTGACGACAAACGCCGAGTTGCAGATCGGCATGATCGTGCAACCGACGCAGCTGGAGTGGAAGCGCTGGCCAGAAGATGGTTCCTCACCGTTCCTGATCCGCAAGACGGACAAGCCTGAAGCCATCGCCGAATACACCAATTCGATTGTGCGGGTCGCCATGCTGCAGGGCGAACCCGTCCGTCCGGAAAAGCTGGTGAAAGCTGATGGCTCCGGCTTCATGTCAGCGCTGCTGCCGTCCGGCATGCGCGCTCTGTCGGTGCCGATTGACAACCGTGGCACCAACAGCGCCGGCGGTTTCATTCTGCCCAATGATCGCGTCGATGTCGTGCGCACGATGCGCGATGAGGCACGCTCCAAAGCCACCGGCGGCGATGCCCACCGCACCGACATCATTCTCTACAACATCCGCGTGCTCGCTGTCGGACAGACCGTGCAGGAACGCAATGGCGAACGCCATGTGACGGGCGAAAACGCGACGCTTGAGCTTGATGCGGGCCAGGTTGAGTTGGTCCTTCAGTCGCTGCGCGTCGGCTCACTGAGCCTCGCCCTGCGCAGCCTCACCGACAGAAATGAGAAACCTACCGTCTCTGATGGCAATCAGAAGGAGGGTGAAATCAATGTCGTCCGCTTTGGTGTCTCCTCCGCACGCTGACTATCGCTTGCAAAGTCCCGGTTCATGTTCGCAAGAAAGTTTTCCACCATGTCAGTAACCGCTCTGCCAAAGGCATCCCGTCACGCGAAGACAACGCTGGTCACGGCCCTGCTGGCGCTTGCCGCTGCGACGCCAGCCTTCGCGCAGGAAACGATCACCAATCCGGCCGTGATGCGCGCCGAGAACGCCACGGTGCTGTCGAAGAAGGTTGAGCTGGGGATCGGGAAATCCTTTATTCTGGAACTGCCGCGCGATGCCCGCGAAGTGTTTGTCGCCAATCCCAAGGTGGCGAACGCGGTGGTGCGCTCAGCGCGCAAGCTGTTCGTGATCGGCGTCGCAGACGGCCATACCTCCCTGTTCGCGCTCGATGCCGAAGGGCGCCAGATCGCTCAGCTCGAAATCGTCATCGGCCGTGACATGAATGTTTTGCGCAAACTGCTCAAGACAGCGATGCCCAGTGCAACAATCACAGTTTCTCCGGTGGGCGATACAATCGTTCTCACCGGCACTGTGGATTCAGCGGCTGAAGCGGCGCAGGCCATGGACATTGCCAAGGGCTTCATTGGTGTTTCCGCCGTGGGCGGCGGGGCCGTGCCCGGTGGCGCCGTCGTTGGCGGCACGGTGGTTGAAGGCAAGGTCATCAATTCACTGACGATCAAGGGCCGCGACCAGGTCATGCTGCGCGTGACCGTGGCGGAAGTTAAGCGCGAAGTCATCAAACAACTCGGCATCAATGCGCTCGGCAACTGGCAGGTCGGTAACTTCCGCATGTCCGGCGCGATTGATAATACTTTCCGTCTCAATGGTGCCCAAGGGCGTCCGCTCGTCAGCGCCTTCAATCCCCGTACGCCTGGTTCTGAATACGCCAATCTTCAGGCATTTGAACGGGCTGGCGTTCTGCGCACGCTCGCTGAACCGACACTCACAGCGATTTCCGGTGAGAGCGCGAAATTCACGGCAGGTGGAGAAATTCCGATCCCGCAAAGCGAAAGCTGCACGCAGACACAGGGGCAGGCTTTCCAGACCTGCACCATCGGCGTCACATACAAACCATTCGGCGTATCACTCGTATTTCAACCGGTCGTTCTGTCCGTCGGACGCATCAGCATGCGTGTCTCAACAGAAGTCACGGAAATCGATGCGACAAACCAGATTCGCGCAACCAACCTTTCGATCCCCGCTTTCCGCATTCGCAAGTCTGATACCACGGTCGAGCTGCCGTCTGGCGGATCCATGGCAGTGGCCGGTCTCATTCAGCAATCGCAGAAGCAGATCATCGGTGGCATTCCAGCGCTCATGAATGTTCCAGTGCTTGGCGCACTGTTCCGGTCGCGGGATTACGTGCGGGAGGAAACTGAGCTGTTGATTATCGTCACGCCGCTCATTTCCAAGCCAGTCGCGGCTTCAGATCTGGCGCGGCCGGAAGAAGGCTATGTTGATGCCCGCGATCCGCAGGCGGCCATCATGGGGCGACTGAACAAGATTTACGGTGTGGCCGGTGCGCCAAACGATGGCAAGCGTTATCGCGGTCATGTCGGCTTTATTGCTGACTGATCAGGCGCAATGAGGCAGTAGCAGTGAAAGTAACAGACATGTCAAAGTCGAGCGTTAAAATCAGCATTGCGCTTCTTGCGGCAACGACGCTGGCCGCCTGCGCCCGTGAGCCCAAGCACACCGGCTCGGTGCCGGATTATCCGGCGGAATATCGGGATCGCCATCCTATTGTTTTGGCGACTGCAGAGCACGGCCTCGACATTTATACGGTCGGCACATCGCGTGATCTCGATGCCCGTCAAAAAGCAGAGCTACGGGCATTCGCGCAGGATTATCAGAAATCCGGCCGCGGCGCGGTGCGGGTGCTGGTGCCGCGTGGTGTGAATGGCGCAACAAATCCCGGCATTCACATTGTGCGCAGCGTTCTGGCCAGCGCAGGGGCACGCAGCATCGAACAATCGAT
>JBOFFO010000243.1:0-7350 GCA_051648665.1 Beijerinckiaceae bacterium
GCGTCCACGGGCGGATTTACGAATGCGCTGTTGGCGCGCGGGGCTGCTCATGTCACCGCTGTGGATACGGGGCGCGATCAATTTCATGCCCGATTGCGTGGTGACCCACGCATCGCGCTGCATGAACAGACGGACATCCGCAAGGCTGATCCTGTCACGCTCGGTGCACCGTTTGATTGTATCGCGGTCGATGTCAGCTTTATTTCCCTGCGGCTGATTATCCCCGCACTCTCGGCCTGCGCGCGGGTTGGCGCGCAACTCGTCACGCTGGTCAAACCACAGTTCGAGGTTGGGCGCGGCGCACTCGGCAAGAACGGCATTGTCACTGACAGGGCTGCGCAGGAGCAGGCGGTGCAAAACGTCACGGATGCACTGGCGCAGGCAGGCTGGAAAGCCACCGGCAGCATCGATAGCCCTATTGCCGGTGGTGACGGCAATCGCGAATTTCTCGTGTATGCCGTGAAGTCATGAGCGCAGAATTTTATATCGATCATCTCGGCCATCGTGGCGATGGCGTGGCGCGCTCCGGCGCAAAGGAGATTTTTATTCCCTATACGCTTCCCGGTGAGACAGTCGTGGCTGCGGGCGCGGGCGAGCGCCTGCTGCCGGAGCGCATTGTCATCGCGTCGTCAGAGCGCGTCACGCCTTACTGCCGGTATTTCGGACAATGCGGAGGCTGCGCCATCCAGCACGCCAGCCGCGCCTTTGAATTGCAGTGGAAGCGCAGCCTTGTGGTCGATGCGCTGGCGCAGCGCGGCATCACCACGCCGGTCGGGGATTGCATGGAGGCGCAGGGCGAGGGCCGCCGCCGGGTTGTCCTGCATGTGCGCAAGACAGAAGCGGGAATTGTTTCCGGCTTTATGGCCGCGCGCTCCCATGCGCTTGTGGCCATTGAGGCTTGCCCGCTGCTCGTTCCGGCGCTTGCATCGGCGCCGGCGCTCGCTATGGCCATCGGCAGGATTGTTGCGCCTAAAAACAAGCCGTTGGATGTGCAGGTTACGGCGACACGCCACGGACTCGATATCGATCTGCGCGGCCTTGGCGATCTGCCGCAGGGGATGCGGCAGCGTCTTGCTGATTTTGCCAACCGGGAAAATCTGGCTCGCCTGTCAGTGCATGGTGAATTTCTCGCAGCCCGCCTGCCGCCGCTTGTCGATATGGGCGGCGTTGATGTGGAAATTCCCGCCGGCGGGTTCTTGCAGGCGACAGCCGCAGCGGAAAATATCCTCGCGGACCGGATTGTCAGCCATCTCAGCAAGGCGCGGCATGTCGCTGATCTGTTCAGCGGCTGCGGCCCGTTCGCCTTGCGCATCGCCCGTCATGCCCGTGTGCATGCTGTCGAGTATGACAAGGCGTCGATTGCCGCGCTGCTCAAGGCCGTGCGCAACGCGCAGGGTTTGAAGCCAGTCACAGGTGAAGTGCGCGACCTTTATCGCCGGCCACTTCTGGCGGCCGAACTGGATCAGTATGATGCCGTTGTGTTCGATCCGCCACGCAATGGCGCGGAGCTGCTGGCGCAGCAAATGGCACAGACGAAAAAGCTGAAAACCATTATGGCGGTCTCCTGCAACCCCGCCACCTTTGCACGCGATGCGCGTCTGTTGCTCGACGGTGGCTGGTCGTTGCAGGAGGTCACGCCGGTTGATCAATTCCGCCACGCCGCCCATGTGGAGCTGGTCGCCATTTTTCGCCGCTGAAAAACCTTGCCTTCACGGGTGCAGTGCCAACAATGTTGCACAAAGGTCAAAGAGAAAAGTCATCATGCCCCTGACCGACGCCACAGCCACCGACCATCTCAATGCCATCGCGCATATTGTCGGCGTGCGGCATGTCATCGTCGATGCGTCCGAAAAAGCGCCCTATCTGCGCGAGTGGCGGGATGTGTATCAGGGCAAGGCGCGCGCGGTGGTTCGCCCGGGTTCAACCGCTGAAGTTTCGGAGCTGCTCGCCTATTGTAATGCGCACCGCATTGCGCTCGTGCCGCAGGGTGGCAATACCGGGCTGGTCGGTGGCGCGCTGCCGATGGGCGATGGCAATGAGATTATCCTGAACATGACGCGTATGAACGCGGTGCGCGCGGTCGATCCCGCCAGTAACGCCATGACCGTTGAGGCGGGCGTCACCTTGCTCGCTGCGCAAGAGGCGGCGGCAAAGGCGGCGCGGCTGTTTCCATTGTCGCTGGCGGCGGAAGGCAGTTGCACCATCGGCGGCAATCTCTCCACCAATGCCGGCGGCGTGGCCGTGCTCGCCTATGGCAATATGCGCGATCTCACGCTGGGCCTGGAAGTGGTGCTTGCCGATGGCCGGGTCTGGAACGGCCTGTCCATGCTGCGGAAGGATAACACCGGTTACGATCTCAGAAATATATTTATTGGGGCAGAAGGCACGCTCGGCATCATCACCGCCGCGACGTTAAAACTGTTCACGCAGCCGCGCGATCAGGTCGCAGCCTTTCTCGGCGTGCCCTCGCCGCAGGATGCGCTGGCGCTGCTGGCGCTGGCGCGCGGCATTGCCGGCGATGGCGCGGTGACGGCGTTTGAACTGATTCCGCGCATCGGCATCGACTGGGTGCTCAAACATGCGCCGCAGACGCGCGACCCGCTGCCGACGCCGCATCGCTGGTATGTGCTGATGGAATTGTCTGGCCACCGCGCCGAAGGGCTGGAGGAAATGGCGGATGCGATTTTCACCGAGGCGATGGAGCGCGGCCTGATGGATGATGGCGCGCGCGCGCTGTCGCTCGACCAGCGCGCGGCATTCTGGAAATTGCGTGAATCCTTGCCAACCGCGCAGGTGCCGGAGGGTGCATCGGTCAAGCATGATGTGTCCGTGCCGGTGCAGCATATTCCTGCCTTTATCGCCGATGCGGACAAGGCCGTGGCGGATTTCATGCCAGAGGCGCGCGTCGTCGCCTTCGGCCATGTCGGCGATGGCAATGTGCATTACAATGTCTCGCGTCCGCTCAGCATGAGCGATGCTGATTTTATGGCGCGCTGGGACGGCATGTATGAGGTGGTGCATGGGGCGGTGCTGCGCCATGGCGGTTCCATTTCCGCCGAGCATGGCATCGGCCGTTTCAAGCGCGACTGGCTGAAGCGCGTGAAGGATCCGGTGGCGCTGGAAATGATGCGGATGATGAAAGCGCAATTCGATCCCAACGGCATCCTCAATCCCGGCGCGGTGCTGTGAGCGGTTGACGCCGCAGCGCGAAAGCCGCACTCACGCCAGCCTGAAGGAAAAGCCGATGTCCCAGCCGCAGCAAAAGCCCGCCCTTGCCGTCACCATCGTGCCGGTGACGCCGTTCCATCAGAACGCCTCCATCATCATTTGCACCGCGACCAACCGCGCCGCGATCATCGATCCGGGCGGCGATGGCGAGCGTCTCCTGTCAGCGCTGAAGGAAACCGGCGCCACGGCAGAAAAGATCATTCTCACCCACGGCCATATCGACCATGTCGCCGGCGCGGCTGATCTGGCCGAAGCGCTCGGCATCCCTGTGGAAGGCCCGCATATCGCTGACAAGTTCCTGATCGACAATGTGCCGAATCAGGCCAGGATGTTCGGCATCGAAGGCGCGCGCAGCGTCACGCCGGACCGCTGGCTCAGCGAGGGCGACACGGTCAGCGTCGGGCAGGTGACGTTCGATATCCTGCATGTGCCCGGCCATTCCCCCGGCTCGCTGGTCTATGTTCACAAGCCGTCGCACTTTGCTCTGGTTGGCGATACGCTGTTTCAGGGATCCATTGGCCGCACCGATTTTCCCTATGGCAACCACGATGAGCTGATCACGGGCATCAAGGCCAAGCTGTTCGCGCTGGGCGATGGCGTCACCATCCTCCCCGGCCATGGCAACCCCACCACCATCGGCGATGAGCGCCGGACGAACCCGTTTCTGGCCTGATGCGTTCAAGACAGGACCGCGCACGTGCTGGCTGTCCGGCTGGCGCGGGGGTGTGCTAAAGAGGCTGCATGTTATCGCTCGAATTGCTGTTGGTCGTCGTGCTGACGCTGATCAACGGCCTGCTGTCCATGTCCGAACTGGCCATGGTGTCGTCCCGTCCGGCGCGCCTCAAGGCGATGGCGGAACGCGGTGTGCGCGGCTCCCGCCGGGCGCTGGCCCTCTCGGCTGATCCGGGCCGCTTTCTCTCCACGGTGCAGATCGGCATTACCCTTGTTGGCATCCTCGCCGGTGCGTTCTCCGGCGCGACCCTCGGCGACCGGCTCACCGGCTGGCTCATGGCGCAGGGTCTTCCGACGGTTTGGGCGACCGTGCTGGGCGTTGGCCTTGTCGTCACCGGCATCACCTACATGTCGCTGATTTTCGGCGAACTGGTGCCGAAGCAACTGGCGTTGAAGAATCCGGAGCGCATCGCCTGTTTCATGGCCCCGGCCATGGTCTGGCTGTCGCGCGTCGCCTACCCCGTGGTCTGGGTGCTCGACCATTCCGGCAAGGCCGTGCTGAAGCTGATCGGCGGCAACGCTGACAGCGACCGCCGGGTGACGGAAGAGGAAATCCGCACCATCGTCGCCGAAGCCGAAAGTGCCGGGGTCATCGAGCCGGGCGAGCGCCAGATGATCGCCAGCGTCATGCGGCTGGGCGACCGGCCCGTCTCCAGCGTGATGACCCCGCGCATGGAGTTGGTGACGGTCGATCTGTCCGACCCGGTGGACCAGACCATCGCGGCCATGAAGGCCAGCAGCCATTCCAGTTTTCCTGCCCATGAGGGCAATCCCGATGAGGTCATCGGCGTGATCTGGGTGAAGGATCTCATGGCCAATGGTGGCAATTCTGGCGTCGACAGTCCGCTCGATCTGCGCGCGCTGGTCCGCGCCGCGCCGGTGATCCCGGAAACCGTGGATGTGCTCGATGCGGTCGAGACCCTGAAAAAATCCGCCGTGCATATGGGTCTTGTGCATGACGAGTACGGGCATTTTCTCGGCGTTGTCACGCCTTACGATATTCTCGGCGCCATCACCGGCGGCTTCGCCGGCAGCGATGGCGAGGCGGAGGCGGCGGTCACCACGCGCGATGATGGCTCACTGCTGATTTCCGGCTGGATGCCGGTGGATGATCTGGCCGATGCGACGGGTCTGGCAGTTCCGCAGGTGCGGTCCTACCAGACCGCCGCAGGCCTGCTGATCGATGCTTTCGGCAAAATTCCCGTGGCGGGCGAAAGCATCGCCGTGCAGCACTGGCGTTTCGAGGTCGTTGATATGGATGGCCGCCGCATCGATAAAATTATCGCCACCCGTCAGACGCCAGCCACGCTCAGGGCGGGCGACATGCGGTGACGGGCATTCACGGCCCTTTGCCGAGCCGCAATAATATCGCGCCGGAAATGGTCATCATCGTGGACAGCACTTTTAGCAGGTTGAGTTTTTCTTTCAGGAAAAACACGCCGATCAGCAAAGCAAAGACAATGCTGGTCTCACGCAGCGCTGTTACCAGTGCAATGGGCGCTTGCGTGAACGCCCATGTCACCAGCGCGTAGGCCGCAAAGGAAGCGCTGCCACCGGCATAAAGGGCCAGGGGCGCGCGGTGAGGCAATTGGCGCAGGATGTGCGGGCTGTGCACGGCGAAAATGACCGCGAATACTGCAGCATTGATCAGCGACAGCCAGCCATAAAATCCAAAGGACGTGCCGGCCAGCCGCGCGCCCATGCCATCGACGATGGAATAGCCGGCAATGAAAAGGCCAGTGATGACTGCCCCTATGGCGGCGCGCGGATTGCGCAGCCCGTCGGCGCCGCGCACGAACGCCATGCTGATGATGCCGGTGCCGATGAGCAGCACAGCGCCAATTTCCAGACCGCTGAGATGCACGCCGAGAAACATCACCGATGTCAGTGCGACCAGAATGGGCGCTGAGCCGCGTGCAATGGGATAGACATGGGTCAGTTCGCCCAGCCGGTAGGAGAACAATAAAAAAATCTGGTAGCCCAGATGCAGGACTGCTCCGGCCACGAGATACGGCCAGCTTTCTGGTGCAGGCGTGGGAGACGCGACGATCGAAATAACCGCCAGCGGCGCGTGACCAATCACCACTGCCGCCATGTTCGAGGTCGTGTCGCCATGCCCTTTGACAAGCGCATTCCAGCCCGCATGAAGCGCAGCGGCGATCAGAACAACGGAAAAGACAAAAAGGGACATGGGGGATCGCCTATTGCGGTCATTTTTTCTGGAAGCCGGCAAAAGGCAATCGCATC
This sequence comes from Beijerinckiaceae bacterium, assembly GCA_051648665.1. Lineage (GTDB taxonomy): Bacteria > Pseudomonadota > Alphaproteobacteria > Rhizobiales > Beijerinckiaceae > Terrirubrum. The sequence goes on from JBOFFO010000243.1 coordinate 6,208, forward strand.
GGCGTCATCCTGCGCACAGATGCCCCTGCGCCGATTCCGCTTGCGAACCGGCTATTGCAGGCGTATAGGCAGCGCCAACAACTCCGGGGTGATCGCAAGGTCACGATACGAGAGTGGGTCCCCCCGGACCCGCTCTTTTTTGTTGGCCGAATCGCTCACCCCGCTGTCCCTGCATTCCGAGTGCCACTAAGCGCCGATGACCGAAGAGCCGACACTGAACGCCGCACAGGATGATCCCGCCGCTGATCCCCGCCTCATCACCGAGACCGGGCTGGCGGCGCGTATCGCCCATATCGTTGAGGGTCCGATTGAGGGCCTCGGCTTCCGGCTCGTGCGCGTCAAGGTGACGGCGCAGAACGGCTGCACGCTTCAGATCATGGCCGAGCGTCCGGCGGATGGCGCGTTCGGCATTGAGGAATGCGAGCAGGTCAGCCGGGCCATTTCCCCGATCCTTGAGATCGAGGACCCGATTGCCAGCGAGTACAATCTCGAACTGTCCTCCCCCGGCATCGACCGGCCGCTGGTGCGCGCCGGTGATTTCCGCCGCTGGGCCGGCCACGAGGTGAAAATCGAGATGAGCGTGCCCGTTGGTGGCCGCAAGAAGTGGCGCGGTTTCATTGAGGGCGTGGAAGGCGATGCGGCCCTGATCCGCACCGACGTCCCGGCTGGCACAGACCCGGTGGCCCGCCTGCCGATCCGTGACATGAACGAGGCCCGCCTTGTGCTGACCGATGCGCTGATCGACGCGGCGCTTGGCCGCACCTCTCCCGCCGCGAAGGGCAAGAAGTCCAGGCTGGGGGCCAGGGCTGCGACGCCGAAAGACGCCGCGCCGAAAGGCCTTTCGCCGAAAGAGGCGCGCCAGTTGAAGGCGCTCGCCAATGCTGATGACAGCGCCGGCGGCGACACCGCCGAATTTCTGCTTGAGCGCAGCCCGAAACAGCAGCGCGAAGCCCGCCAGAATTCCATATCACGCAAACCGAACACGAAAGCCTGAGGAAAAAGAAGATGGCCGTCAGTGCAAACCGACTCGAACTGCTCCAGATCGCCGATGCTGTGGCGCGTGAAAAGCTGATCGACCGCGACATTGTCATCGCCGCGATGGAAGACAGCTACGCCAAGGCCGCGCGTTCCCGCTATGGCGCA
>JBOFFO010000244.1:0-4390 GCA_051648665.1 Beijerinckiaceae bacterium
GCCAATATCAATGCGCAGGCGCAGAACAAGGATACGCCGTGGCTACTGGCCGGCGCGCGTGGCCAGACACGCATCCTTCAGGCGATGTTGAACACTGGCAAAGTCGATTACTCCATCCGCAACCGCTTTGGCGGCAATGCATTGATTCCCGCATGCGAGCGCGGCCATGTGGAGACCGTGCGACTGTTGGTCACCAAGTCGAAAATCGATGTGAATCACATCAATAATCTCGGCTGGACGGCGCTGATGGAAGCGGTGCTGTTTGGCGATGATGGTCCGAACAATCTTGAAATTGTGCGGCTGCTGGTGAAGGCTGGAGCCGATGTCAATATTGCCGACAAGAGCGGCATCACGCCGCTGGCGCACGCGCGGCTGCGCCGGCTCAATCTCGTCTCGCAATTTCTAGCATCCAACGGTGGCCGATGATTTATGTGCGGCGATTTTTTATGGGCGCGGAGTGCACGCTCGTCCTGTGCATGGCTATCGTGATGTTTGCCGTACCGGGTACAGCGCAGCCGCAACGCATTGTGCCGGAGAGCCGTCAGCAGGTGACACTTTCATTTGCGCCGGTGGTGCAACGCACGGCCAGCGCAGTCGTCAATGTTTACGGCGTTTCGCGCCAGCAGGCAGCGCGTTCGCCGTTTATGGACGATGAGTTTTTTCGCCGATTTTTTGGCAGGGGCGGGCCGGTGCCACAGGAGCGGATGCAGCAATCGCTCGGGTCCGGCGTGATCATCGATGAGAGCGGACTTGTTGTCACCAATCACCATGTCATCGAGAATATGACCGAGGTTCGGGTCGCGCTCGCCGACCGCAGAGAATTTGATGCCGATATTTTGCTGCGCGATCCGCGCACAGATTTGGCGGTTCTGAAAATTCGCAGCAGTGAAAAATTCAGCGCGCTTGATCTTGGCGATCCGGATGCTTTGCAGGTCGGCGATATTGTTCTGGCTATCGGTAACCCGTTCGGGATTGGACAAACGGTGACACAGGGCATTGTCTCGGCGCTCGCGCGCACGCAGGTGGGAGTCTCCGATTACCAATTCTTTATTCAGACCGATGCGGCGATCAACCCCGGCAATTCCGGTGGCGCGCTGGTGGATATGCAGGGCCGTCTTGTTGGCATCAACACCGCAATCTTTTCGCGCAGCGGTGGCTCGCATGGTGTTGGGTTCGCCATTCCGGCCAATATGGCTGCGGTGGTGATTGAGTCAGCGCGCGGCGGCGGCCGATCTGTGCGCCGACCCTGGTTTGGTGCAACGCTGCAGGTGGTTTCTTCCGAAATTGCCGAGTCTTTGGGGCTGGACCGGCCTGTGGGCGCGCTTGTTGCGAAGGTTGCTGAGAAAGGGCCTGCCGGTGAGGCCGGGCTGCAACGAGGCGACGTGATCGTCGCGATTGATGGCCAGGCCGTGAATGATCCAGATTCCTTCGGTTTCCGGTTTGCCACCAAATTGATCGGCGGCAACACGTCGCTGCGCGTCCGCCGCAAGGGCCGTGAACTTATTCTTCCGGTTAAACTGATGGCGGCGCCGGAAACGAAGCCCCGAGAGGCGGCGCGTATCACCGGGCGCACGCCGTTTTCCGGTGCAACGCTCGCCAATCTTTCACCGGCCGTTGCCGAAGAGGTTTCACTCGATGCTGATGCGGAAGGTGTGGTTGTCGCGCAGGTCGATCCCAATACAACGGCTGCGGAAATTGGGTTGCAAAAGGGCGATATCGTCCTTGCGGTGAATGGCCAGAAAATTCAGTCGCCGCGCGACGTCGAGAAAATGACGCGCGAGCGTTTCGGGCTTTGGCGGGTCACCATCAATCGTGGCGGGCAGGTGATTACCAGCGTGTTTGGCGGCTGACGTGAGCAATTTGTTTGCCGCTGCGGGTCTTGAAAAGGAAGCGCCGCGCCCGTTGGCGGACCGGATGCGGCCGCAATCACTGGCGGACGTGGTGGGTCAACAGCATCTGGTCGGCCCCGATGGTGCGCTGACGCGGCTCCTGCAGTCGGGCTCGCTGGGCTCGCTGATTTTCTGGGGGCCTCCCGGCACGGGGAAGACCACGGTTGCCCGGCTTCTCGCGCATGAAACCAGCCTGCATTTCGAGCAGGTTTCCGCCATTTTCTCCGGTGTGGCCGAATTGAAAAAAGTGTTCGATGCTGCGCGCGCGCGCCGGAGTATCGGACAGGGCACATTGCTGTTCGTTGATGAAATTCATCGCTTCAACCGTGCACAACAGGATTCATTTTTGCCGGTCATGGAGGACGGCACCGTCACGCTGATTGGTGCGACGACCGAGAATCCTTCTTTCGCGCTGAACGCCGCGTTGTTGTCGCGGGCCCGTGTGTTGGTGTTCCGCGCGCTTGAGGCGGACGACATTCTTGCGCTGCTGGCGCGGGCGGAATCGGTGCAGGGCCGACCCCTGCCGTTGGATGATGAAGGTCGCATGGCGCTCGCCGCGATGGCTGATGGGGATGGACGAGCGTCTTTGACGCTGGCCGAAGAGGTGTGGCGTGCGGCGCGCCAGGATGAAATGTTTTCAGCCGTGCAGCTCGCAGAGGTCGTGCAGCGCCGTGCGCCGATTTATGACAAGGATCGTGACGGCCATTATAATTTGATTTCCGCCTTGCATAAATCCGTGCGCGGTTCGGATGTGGATGCGGCGCTGTATTATTTCTGCCGCATGATCGATGGCGGTGAAGCGCCGCTGTTTCTTGCGCGGCGGCTTGTGCGTATGGCTGTCGAGGATATTGGCCTTGCGGACCCTCAGGCGCTTGTCATCTGCAATGCGGCGAAGGATGCGTATGACTTTCTAGGGTCGCCGGAAGGGGAACTCGCGCTTGCCAATGCCGTGATTTATCTGGCGACCGCGCCGAAATCGAATGCGGCCTACACGGCTTACAAATCTGCACTGGCTACGGCCAAGGAGGCAGGCTCTTTGCCGCCGCCCAAGACCATTTTGAATGCGCCAACAAAATTGATGAAGTCCGAAGGCTATGGCGCGGACTATGCCTATGATCATGACGCGCCGGATGCGTTTTCCGGTCAGGAGTATTTCCCGGACGCGCTCGGCCGCCGGCAGTTTTATGACCCTCCGGAGCGCGGGTTTGAGCGTGAAATCCGCAAGCGGCTGGAATACTGGGCGCGCCTGCGCGACGAGCGCCGCCAATCCTGAGTTCAGGGCAATATGTGATGTTCAGGATGTCGGCGTGGCCTGCGTCTCTGGAGCAGCAGGCTCTGCTTCAGGCTCTTTTGGCGGTGCGGGTGCCGTTGGAGTGTTGCGGGAGCGCTTTCCGCGCACTGGTTTGCCGGGAGGGCCAATTTTTTCAAGCGTCGCATGCGCAGGATTCGGCGTGTGTTCAAGCGTTGAACCGGTCGCTGCATCGACGCCCATGCCAACGATGCCGCCAATGATGATGTTGCCGGCAAATCCGGCTACGCCCGCACTGGCAATGCGCGTTGTGACATTGACAGATGCATCACGGTAACCCGGCTTCTGGTAGTTGATTGAAAACTCTGCCTTGCGGTCAACCTGAAGTGTGCAAGGTGTGGTGCAGGCGTGATTGAGGGACGTGCGGACCTCAGCGCCCGATGGCTCAGAGGTGATCTGGACCTGATTGGTCAGTCCGCGTGTAACAGTCGCGCAATTGGCCACCATCAAAGAGGCGGTGATGGCGAAGATAATTTTGATAACAGTTTTCATGAAGGCAATCCCCTGCCGCGCCTTATGCGGAGGTTGGCGACGGACTCCAATTCCCGTTTAGCCGATTGTGGCCATCCATCCACAAGTCCTTTGTCGCAACAACAGCTTTACGCCGCGCTTAGGCCGGGCTAGCCCAAGCGCATGAAGGCTGTGGTGCTTGTCTTTGTGGGCGCAGGGGTTGGGGGGGTGCTTCGGCATCTCGTCAATGTCTCTTGCGCGCAGTTGTGCGGCACGACTTTTCCGTGGGGAACGCTGGCGGTGAATGTGGCCGGGTCTTTCCTGATGGGGCTGCTCGCCGGCTGGCTGGCGTTTCGCGGGGCAGGCGGCTGGTCACAGGGAATGCGGCTGTTTTTGGCGACTGGCGTGCTCGGCGGCTTTACGACCTTCTCGGCCTTTTCGCTGGATGCGGCGTTGTTGTGGGAGCGCGGCCAGTTTGCAGCAGCCGGTCTTTATGTGGTCGGATCCGTTATTGCGTCTCTGGCCGCGCTCGCGGGCGGTCTGATGCTCGTGAGGAGTATGGCATGAAGTCAGGTCGTGGGGGCAGCGGTACAGGTCAAGGCAAGGGCCAGGGCGATGGCAAAGGCGATGGCAAAGGCGCGGGGAAGCGCGGCGGTGGCGCTGACCGGGCCGGCCAGGGCCGCGGGTCCGCAACGGGCAAGCCGAAAGGGCGGAGTGCCGCACGGTCGCCTGCGGCCGGACG
>JBOFFO010000245.1:0-3432 GCA_051648665.1 Beijerinckiaceae bacterium
AAAAAGAATCACCGCAGCATTGTGGTTGGCGATCTCAATGTCGCGCCGCTGGAGCATGATGTGTGGAGCCACAAGCAGTTGCTGGATGTGGTCAGCCATACGCCACCGGAAACGGACCGGATGAAAAAGATTCTCGGCGACAATGGCTGGGTCGACACAATGCGGGCGCTGCATCCGGAGCCGGAAAAACTCTATTCGTGGTGGAGCTATCGCGCGGCGGATTGGGAAACGTCCAACCGCGGCCGGCGGCTCGATCATGTCTGGCTGTCGCCCGCCCTGGGCGGCGCGCTGAAAGCAGCGCGCATCGATCCGCAGACACGGGGATGGGAGCGGCCGTCCGATCATGTGCCGGTGCTGACAACGCTCGAACTGTGATGCGGCGTCTGCCATGGCGGATGAACGGGTTTTTCTGATCGGCATTGACGGCGGCGGCACCCGTTGCCGGGCGCGCGTGACAGATGCGCAGGGTCATGTGCGCGGCGAAGGCACGGGCGGGCCAGCCTCTCTCCGTCTTGGTGCGGAATCAGCGTGGGCTGGCATCCATGCAGCGATGCAGGCAGCGCTGGATCAGGCGCACGCCGACCCATCGCGTGATGCGCTTTACGCCGGCCTTGGGCTGGCGGGATTCAGCCGGGTGGAAACACGCAAGGCCGTGCTGTCGCGGCTCTCGCGGTTCCGCGCTGCCGGGTGCATCAGCGATGGCATGGCCGCCTGTCTCGGCGCGCATGACGGCGCCGATGGCGGTGTTGTGATTGCCGGAACCGGTTCGATTGCGCTGGCCGTGCGCGCGGGAGCAGAAATCCGGATTGGTGGATATGGCATTCCTGTTTCAGACGAAGGCAGCGGCGCAGCCATCGGCGTCGCTGTCATGGCCAGCGTATTACGCGCCTGCGATGGCCGTCTCCCGCGCACAAATTTTCATGAGGCGGTGCTGACGCAATTTCCAGAAGGTGCTGTCGGGATTGTCGCATGGATGGATCGCGCCAGCGGCACGGATTACGCGACTTTCGCGCCGCTTGCATTTGAGTATGCCGCGCTGGGCGATGGCGAAGCGCGCCGCATCGTGGCGCAGGCTGCCAAGGATATTGCAGGGCTGGTTGACGCGCTGGAGGCGCGCGGCGTGACACGCATTTCCCTGCTCGGCGGCCTCTCCAGGCCATTGCAACTGTTTTTGCCAGACGCAACGCAGACACTGTTGCATGCGCCACAAGGCGATGCGTGTGATGGCGCGCTGATAATTGCGCGCCGTCTGGTGCCGTCTGCTATATCCTGACGAACCGCAACACCGCATCCACCACACTGTCGCGGCGGGCGCGGCGATTGGCGTGCGCAGCCATGTCATGCCCGAATATATGGCGGATGCTGTCGCGGTTCGATACGTTGTAGAAGCTGAGTGCGCTGATGGTGAGATGAATGTCGATGGGTGCAAGATCACGGCGAAAGATTCCCGTGCTTACGCCGCGCTCATAAATCTTGCGCAGAATATCAATCGCGGAGAGGTTGAGACGGCTGAACTTTTCCGATTTTTCCAGATGCCGGCCATGATGGATATTCTCAACCATTACCAGCCGCACAAAATCGGGATTGTCCGCGTGATAATCGAAGGTGAAGGCGGTGAGCCGACGCAGCGCTTCATCGGGTGCGACGGCATCAAGATCGAGGCTTTGCTCAAAGCTGCGGATGCGGCCATAGGCTTCCTCCAGCACGGCGAGATACAATCCTTCCTTGTCGGTGAAATAATAATAGATCATCCGCTTGGAGGTGGAGGTGCGGGCTGCGATGTCGTCGACGCGGGCGCCGCTGAGGCCGTGCTCGACGAAGGCCTGCCGTGCAACATCAAGTATGTTGCGGCGGACGCCATCCGGGTCCTGTTTCCAGCCAATGGCGCGCGTGGCAGGCGAACGGGGCTTCGCCTGGGACTGCGGCAACGGCTTTGGCTTTGACAAAGCGGCACGGGCCATCGGAGATCCTTGTTCAGCGTCGCACGGGTCGCGCCAACGGGACGCAGATGCCCCGCATCCGGCAGCGCCGCCAGTGTCCGCGATTTTTATGAAGGCTGCAATGTACCAGGCCGTTAAAAATCGCTTGCCACAATATACCAGATGGTTCATTGTGCAGGGCATGCGGCACAGACCGCAGGCGCCGGGTCCCGGTGTGACATAACAAACATAAGGGGAGCGGCTCATGCCGGTTTGCGGGCTGTCGGATGATCCGGCCAGCCTCTGGCCGAACCCGGTCTTTCCTGCTTCGATAACAATGCCAGTTGCCTGCCCTTCGGATCGCAGCACTGCAATGGTTTACAGGCCCGCATTGCGGCCAGCTCTGGGAGGAGTTCATGATCAAGCATATTCACCGTCGCGCCGCCGCGCGTCTTGCCGTGGCGACCGCGCTGGCTGGCGCTGCCTTCGGCTTTGGGGCCACATCCGCCTCAGCGCAGGGGCTGACCTTGCGTCTGTCCTCGCCCGCAACGCCGACGGACCAGCGCGCTGTGGCGCTGATTGAAAAGTTCGGCCCGGCTGTGAAGGACTTTGCCGCCTTCCAGCCGCACTGGAACGCCACGCTGTTCAAGCAGGGCACCGAGCTTGAAGCCATCGCGCGCGGCAATCTGGAAATGTCCATTGCCTCGGCGCAGGAGCTGTCCACCATTATCCCCGGCTATTCGATTTTCACCGCCGGTTATCTGCTGCGCGATGCCGAGCACCAGAAGAAGGTGTTTGCTTCCGACATTATGAACGACCTGAAAAAGCAGGCGGAAGACAAGCTCAACGTCAAGCTGTTGTGCGTGATGTATCTCGGCAAACGCCATGTGAACCTGCGCACCGACAAGGAAATCAAGACCCCGGCCGATCTCGCCGGCGTCAAGCTGCGCATGCCGGGCTCGGAGGCGTGGCTGTTCCTGGGCAAGGCGCTCGGCGCCAACCCGCTGCCCATGGCGTTCACGGAAGTCTATACCGGCCTGCAGAGCGGCGCGATTGACGGGCAGGATAATCCGCTGCCGACCAACCGGGACTCGAAGTTCTATGAGGTCACCAAGCAGATCGTGCTGACTGCCCATCTCGTCGACCAGAATTATCTGGCGATTTCCAAGAAGGTCTTTGACGGTCTGTCGAAGGACAATCAGGCCAAGCTGCAAAAGGCCGCCGATGATGCATGCGAGTTCGGCCGGCAGAACCAGCTGAAGCTTGAATCCGATCTGGAAGCCTTCTTCAAGGAGAAGGGCCTGAAGGTTTATGCGCCGGACCTCGATGCCTTCCGCACCCATGTGCAGAAGGAATATCTCGCCTCCAAGTTCTCCAAGGACTGGCCGGCGGGCATGGTCGAGAAGATCAACGCCAACAAGTAAAGCCTGACCGGTGCGGCCCGTGTTCCGGCACGGGCCGCCTGCCGCCTGCATGCGCGCGGCCCCTGGCGGCGCAAGAGGATTGCCGTCAT
>JBOFFO010000246.1:0-6124 GCA_051648665.1 Beijerinckiaceae bacterium
GTCAGGACAAGGGAATCAAGGTTCTTGTTTCGCACCTGTGGCTGCCAATCAACGGGTGGCCCTTTGAAAGGACGTCACATTCGCGTGTTGTGCGCCAGCGTTGCCCCATTGCAACAAAATCGGCGGTGCGCGGTCGCACCCGCTGCATTGCATTCAGGCAGAACGCCTTGCGCCCGACCACGGCAGGCTATCCACAAAGCGGGGCGTCGCACAGAGATCGACGGGTGGCGAGATGCAGAACCCGGCTGCCGCCGGTCAGCGGCCTCAGGTTTTCCCCACGGCACGAAGGTCGGTCTGGACCGCCCGGTGACAAAGCTCGACGAAACCCTATCGATTGCCCTCAAAGCGATGGCCCGCACCAGATGGTCCTGCCATGCACCGGAGGGTGGATGGCCATGTTTTTGTCACGGATGGGGGGCACTGCATCCTTCATGGTCGATTTTGCCACATCCAGGCGCCGGAGGTGCTGCCTGTTGCGCAGGTTGGGACGGAGAGCGTGGTCGAACTTTGGCCTTTTCATTGGCTTGTGCCGCGGCGCGATCATCGCTAGCAGCGGGGGGCTGGAAACAATCGGCGTGCCTGACTGAGCCGCCGCAACGAAAGGGTTTTTCCATGAGCTTTGCGAAGATTGCCGCGACGCCGTTGCGGATCGCGCTCGTCGCGGCCGCTCTGTCGCTCCCCCACGCTGCTTCGGCGCAGGCACCGGCGCCGGCGGCGGCTCCTGCCGCCCCTGCTGCTGCGGCCCCTTCTGACGGCCATATGAAGGCTGCAACCGAGTTTGCCGGCCGCATCGGACTTGATCTGCCGATCAGCGAAATTCTCAATGAAATGCGCGGCCAGCTGGTCCGCACCTACACAACCACGCGGCCGGAGATTGCCAAGGATCTCGATACGGTCCTGAATGGGCTGGTGCCGGAAATCGCCAAGCAGAAAGACGATATTCTCAAGGCGGGTTCGCAAATCATAGCGGCGCGCTTCACTGAAGCCGAACTGGGCGAACTGAATACGTTCTTTAAGTCTGCGATCGGCCAGAAGTACCAGAAGGAACAGCCGCAGGTTTTCAGCGAATTTCTGATCCGTGTGCAGGCATGGAATCAAACCATGGCCAACACCGTCATCACGCGGGTGCGTGAGGAAATGAAGAAGAAGGGCCACAATCTTTGAGTTTGCGGCATCGGCAGAAAGGGCGCCGCCGGCGTCCTTTTTTGTTTGTGCTGCCGGAGAAGGATGATGGGCGCATTTGATTGTGATCTGTTTGTCATCGGCGCGGGTTCCGGTGGCGTACGCGCTGCGCGGATCGCGTCCGGTCATGGCGCGCGCGTCATCATCGCCGAGGATGATCGCATCGGCGGAACCTGTGTCATTCGCGGATGTGTGCCAAAGAAGTTGTTCGTTTATGCCAGCCGTTTTGCCGATGACTTTGCCGATGCGAAAAATTTCGGCTGGTCACTCGCTGCGCCCGTATTCGACTGGGCGGCCTTGCGCGACAATGTGCAGGCCGAAGTGGCCCGTCTGTCGGGCCTGTATCGCGCCGGGCTGAATGGCGCGAATGTCACGGTGCTGGAAGAACGTGCGACGGTCAGCGATTCGCACACGGTGCGGCTGGCGTCTGGAAAAACTGTGACAGCAGAGCGTATTCTGATTGCCACGGGTGGCCGGCCATCCCTCGAGCCAGCCATTCCCGGCGGTGAACTCGGTATCGTTTCCGATGACGTTTTTCATCTGCCTGCGCTGCCCAAAAGCATGGTTGTTGTCGGCGGCGGTTATATTGCGCTCGAATTTGCCTGTGTCTTTGCGCGCCTCGGCGTTTCCGTCACGATCATCCATCGTGGCGACAATGTGCTGCGCGGCTTTGACGAGGATATTCGCACGCGCCTGCGCACCGCCTTGTCGGACAATGGCCTGACTCTGCGCCTCAATACGACGATCAGCCGGATCGAAGTGGTCGATGGGGCGACCCGCCGCTTGCACTTGTCGGATGATTCCACACTTGATTGCGATGTCGTTCTGGTCGCTACGGGCCGGCGGCCGAACACCAAAGGTCTGGGGCTGGAGCAGGTGGGCGTTGTGCTCAATGCAGTTGGCGCGGTGCAGGTCGATGCGCATGGACAGTCCAGCGTGCCATCGATTTACGCGGTCGGCGATGTCACGGACCGCGTGAATTTAACGCCTGTCGCCATCCGTGAAGGCCATGCCTTTGCCGACAGCATTTATGGGAAATTCCAATGGCAGGCGGATCATGCGTTGATACCCACAGCGGTGTTCACCACGCCTGAAATTGCCACGGTCGGCATGAGCGAGTCGGATGCAAAATTGCACGGCCACCCCGTGGTGGTTTTTGAGACCAGCTTCCGCGCCATGCGCGCCACCATCGCCAAGCGCGAGGAGCGCACCTACATGAAGCTCGTGGTCGACGGTTTCAGCAACCGCGTGCTCGGCGCGCATATGCTCGGCCCAGATGCCGGTGAAATCATTCAAAGCCTTGCCGTAGCCGTCAAAATGGGCGCAACAAAGCGCGATTTCGACCAGACCATGGCGCTGCATCCTTCGGCAGCGGAGGAATTTGTCACCATGCGCAGCCCGCGCAAGGATTGAAGAACCGTTGGTCATTGAAAAAGGGGCGCATCGCTGCGCCCCTTTTTTATTGCGGGAAAAAATGTTCATCCGTCAATCGAAATGCCAGCCGATTTTGCAATCGGAATCCACTTCGCCAGTTCCGCTTTCACATGCTCACGCAACTGCTCTGGCGTCGAGCCAATGATGGTGGCGCTGACATCGGTGAGGCGCTGGCGCACCGTTGCATCCTTCAGTGAATCATTGGCGGCCTTGTTGATCACGTCGATGACAGCCTTGGGCGTTTTCGCCGGAGCGAACAACGCATTCCAGGTGTAGGTCTCGTAACCGGGCAATCCGCCTTCCGCCATCGTCGGCATATCGGGGAAAGAAGCCGCGCGCTCTTTGGTCAGCACGGCCAGGCCGCGCAGTGTTCCCTGCTTGATATGACCGGCAGAGGAGGGGAGATTATCGAACATGATCGGCACGACGCCGGATACGACATCATTGAGTGCCGGACCTGCGCCGCGATAGGGCACATGCGTCATCTGCACGCCGGCCATCGTCTTGAACAATTCGCCAGACAGATGCAGCGGCGTGCCGTTTCCGGAGGATGCGTAAGAATATTTCCCAGGATTGGCTTTCAGAATCTCAATGCATTCCTTGACTGTCTTGGCCGGGAAATTCGGATTGACGACCATCACATTCGGCACCACCGCGAGCAGTGACACCGGCTCGAAATCCGTCACCGGATCGTAGGGCATTTGCTTCATCACGGCTGTATTGAGCGCGTGAGTCGAAATCGTCCCCATCAGCAGGGTATATCCATTGGGTTCGGCGCTGGCGACGGCGCGCGAGCCGGTATTGCCGCCGGCACCAGCGCGATTTTCGATCACAACGTTCTGGCCGAGCAATTCGCCCATTTTCTGGCCGACGAGACGTGCCACAATATCGGTCGATCCGCCGGCTGCGAACGGCACAATGATGGTGACGGGCCGGTCAGGAAATCTGGCCTGTCCGCGCGCAATCGCTGGCATGCCGAGAAGGGCGGCAGCGCCGGCTGTGATTGTGCGGCGGTCGATCATCAGTTTGGACATCCCTAGCTCCCGGTTAGGCAAAGTTGCGGAGGTTGTAGGACGTGGTGCGTGAATGGCAAGATCACGCAAAGCCCATCAGCGTCATTTCAGGCGGGATGGTTCAAGTTCTTCTTCTGGCCGCTGCACGGGCGGCGGACGCATGCGCACACGGATGACGACATAAACCAGCATCAAACCGTAAATGCCGGCATTGTGCCAATAAAGGGCATTCGCGCCAAAACGCTCCATCAGGATCGCGGCTATGACCGGACCGATGAAAGCGCCCGCGCAGTAGAGAAACAGCACCGAACTCGACACCTCCACGGTGAAGTTGGGCCCGGCCCGGTCATTGGCGTGGGCCGAGCACATGACGTAAAGCGTCGGCATGGTGATGCCGAGCAGGAAGCCGAGCGAAGCTGCTGCCGCCCTGTCGGAAATCTGCGTTATGATGAGGCTGCCCATCATGGCGATGGCCGCCATGATTCCAAGCACGAGACGGCGGCCATATTTATCGCCGACATAGCCTGCCGGAATCTGGCCGGCTGCACAGCCAATGATGGTCGCCGTCATGAAATAGGCGACATCCGCCGGCGTGTAGCTGAGCTTGGCCCCCCACACCGGCGCCAGCGACCAGAAACTCGCATTCGCCCATCCGATCAGGATGGCGGTCGCCGCGCTGACCGGTGCGATGCCAAACAGCCAGCCCACGCGCAGCCGCTTGCCCTGCGGCGGCTCCGGCGGCTCAGCCCGGGTGAAAGCCAGCGGCAGGATCGCCAGCGCCATCGCCATGCCGGCCAGCGAGAAAATCGAGAAATGTGTTGGCGGAATAAACGTCAGCGCCTGCTGGCCGAGCGCCGACCCGGCAAAATGCATGATGTTGTAGGCGCCGAGCAGCCGCGCCCGCCAGTCAACCTCCGCCTTAGCATTGATCCAGCTTTCAATCGCTGTGTAGAGGCAGGCAATGCAGAAACCGTGGATGAACCGCAGCACCATCCAGGCTTTTTCATTCACGAAAATTGGCAGGAGGAGGATGGCTGCCATCGCCACAACAGCCAGCGCTGCAAAAGCCCGGATATGGCCAGCCTCCTTCAAAATGAAAGCAACGACGAAAGAACCAAGCAGCATGCCGGCAAAATAAGCCGAACCGAGAAGACCGATCGCTTCCGCCGAAAAGGCAAAGCTGGTGCCTGCCAGCGGTACCAGCGTCGAGGTCAACCCGTGGCCGGAAATCAGAATGAAAACTGACGCCAGCAGCGCGGCGACAGGGGCAAGGGCGGCGATCAAAGGCGAATCCCGGTGGAACGCGCACAGCTTCGCCCGTTACGCCGGCAATGACCAGTGCCGATCAGCCGCCGGTCTGACGCCTATGCCACCGGACAGGATCAGTTGAGAATTTGAAAGCCCCTTGGCGCAGCGCTGCTCGCCTCCGCCGGCCCGCGATAAGCGGCAGGCTCAATCAGGCCACCACGGTTCGCTCCGTCCGGCGATGCGGTGAGGGGCGATTCCTTCTGCGCAGCTTCACGCTTTTGCCGTTGCTCCTCGGTTTCAACGCTGGTCTGGCGCGGTCGGCCGCCAATCACCACGATCGAACGGCTTTGCGTCACCGGAGCGGCGGCTGCCGGCGCTGCGGCAGCGGCCGCCGGTGGCGGAGCGGCAGGGGCTGTCACCGGGGTGGGCGGCTTGGCTGCCGTTGCAGGCGCGGGCCTCGGTGGCGCGGGTGCTACGGCTGGCCTTGCAACCGGCGCTGACTTGGCGGTGCTGCCGGAGCCGAGCCCCTTAAAGCTGAAACCGCGTTTGGCTTCCGCCGAAGTCGCGCCGCCAATCGCGAGGGATAACGCCAATAAAACAGCCTGCGCACGCATGAAAGGCCCTCCTGCCATTGCATCGAAGATGGCAGGAGAAACCTTCCGCAGCGCTAAGGATTATCTTTAACAGCCCATCATTTCTTGCAGGCGCATTTGAGCCATTACTGCATCAGTCCCTTCGCTTTCAGCCAGTCGAGAATCTGGTCGGCGACGGCGAGGTTGTTCTTATCCATCATCAGCATATGCGAATTGCCCTTAAGGCCGCGCTCCGGAAGGTTGATGACATCGACTTTGCCATTGGCTGCGATGACCAGATCATTGAATGCGAGCTGGTTCTTGCGGATCGTCGGCCACCGCGCGTCCTGCTCGATATAGTCGCCATAGACGACGAGCATCGGCGTATCCTTCAGCGCCGTTGCCTTGGATTTGTCGCCGGGGCCTGCGGGCTCCACCAGCACCAGCGCCTTCACCTTGTCAGGCCGCGCCTGCGCCACGACCTGCGCAAAAGGGCCGCCTTGACTATGGGCCAGCACCACGCAGGGACACACCTTGTCCACGAGCGCCGTATAGGCCGCGATGATCGGCGCATCGGTGGATGTCCAGCGCGGCACAATCTGGCGGACGAAATTCTCGTAACCCTCAGCCGGAAACTGGCTGCCGGGGAGCAGCTTGCGCTTGGCCGCGTCCTCG
>JBOFFO010000247.1:0-3878 GCA_051648665.1 Beijerinckiaceae bacterium
AGCACCAGCAATTTCGATTCGAGCCGCTCGGCCTCGCGCTGGATCGTCACGTCGAGCACCTTGTCGATGCGCTGTGTCAGGCCATGCACGGCGCGGCCTGTGCCCTCGAAGGTGCGCTTCCACTCCCGCATGGCGGCAACGAACACAGCCGCCATGCCGACCGGCGGGCGGCCGCTGTTCGACAGGGTCTTGTAAAGCTCCTCCAGCGACTGGCCGGACCAGAATACATCCTCGAAACGGTCCATTGCCTTCCGCGTCCGGGCAAACAACAGCGTCTTGTCGATAATGATGGCCCAACACCACACCGAAGCCGCCAGAAGCCCCAGCATCACCAGCTTGACGACGAAATGCGCCTGCCAGAACAGCGCCCAGAGGGAGAGATCGGAAGCAGCGGTTTCGGGCGTCATGGTCGCATCGGCCTTTCAGGCATGCCGGCGCGCCGCACAGCGCACACGGGCCGGTCCAGCCCTCGGGCAGGCACCGGATCAGGTTTTAGAACATCGTTCAAAATCCATTCGGCCCCGAATCTGTCGAAACAAGGGCAGAACGGATTGTGACCTGCGGTTCGCTTTTCACTGTGGCAGTTAAGTGCCTTTGAAGGTTAACAGCGGCTTACTATGCCGAATTTCCCCGGTTTTCGCATGGACAGGCCGGTTGGCTTCTGCTATCCGCCCGCAAGCTCAGGTGGCGTGGCATGGTTTGCTGCGCGCCGGTCTTCCCCCTCCGTCCAACACTGGGATCGTTATAAGTGCAGGTTCTTGTCCGCGACAACAATGTCGATCAGGCGCTCAAGGTGCTGAAAAAGAAGATGCAGCGCGAAGGCGTGTTCCGCGAAATGAAGCTCCGCGGCCATTATGAAAAGCCGTCCGAGAAGAAGGCGCGTGAGAAGGCCGAGGCCGTCCGCCGCGCCCGCAAGGTCATCCGCAAGAAGATGCAGCGCGAAGGCCTGCTGCCTTCCAAGCCGGTCAAGCCGAAGGTTATCGGCGCCCGCTAAGGCTTCTGGCTTGCCGCAGAGCGCATTTTTAGCGCGCGGCCTTGGCCGAGCCACATTCAGCACGGATTTGACGGCGCTGTCCGCGGCTGCGGCAGCGCCGCAATCATTTGCTAACCGCTTTGGCCGCATGCATTCTGCGTCTGGCGGCTGCCAGCACCCGATGATTGCAAGACAGCCCCTGCCCGGACAAAGGTCCATCTGATCGAGACTGCGCCATGCTGACCATACCCGCCCTCAAGCCGACCGCCATTCGCGCCGCGCTGCTGGCGAGCCTGCTCGCTGGAGCGGCCTGCGAATCTGTATCACCTGTCGCCACCGGCGGCGGCCCGAAGGTGGCCGAAGTTGAGGTTGATGAGTCTGGCTCGCAGGCGACGAATATCGCCTCCCTTTCGCAGAAAATCGCCGCCAATCCGAACGATGCCGAAGCCTACAACACGCGCGGCGCAGCCTATGCCCGCTCTGGCCGCTACCGGGAAGCCATGCAGGATTTCGACAAGGCCATCGCGCTCAATCCCAACCATGCGCCGGCGCTGACCAACCGGGGCCTCGCCCACCGGCAAAGTGGCCGCAACGATCAAGCGATGGGCGACTTCAGCCGCGCGATTGCTGTGAACGCCAATTACGGTCCCGCTTATCTGGCGCGCGGTAACCTGCTGCGCGCGCAGGGCGACGCCACGCAGGCAATGTCTGACCTCAATCAGGCCATCAAGCTCAACCCGGAAGGGGCGCAGGCCTTTCACGCGCGCGGCCTGCTCTATCAGCGCCAGAACCAGCACCAGTTTGCTGTGTCGGATTTCGATGCGGCGATCGACCGCGACCCTTACGCCTCCGCCCCTTATGAGGCGCGCGGCCAGAGCCTGATCGAGACAGGCAAATACGACAAGGCGATTGAAGATTTCAACGCGGCGCTGAACGTGGACAACCGGCTGGCCAACGCCTGGGCCGGACGTGGGCTGGCCTATGAGCGCCTCGGACAGAAGCGTGAGGCAGGCGAAAGCTATCAGCGTGCGCTCACCATCGATTCCGGCAACGCCATAGCACGCGCCGGCAACGCCCGCATCGGCGGCAGCGTTTTCCGCAGCTAAAGGCTGTTCCAACGCAACAAAAAAGCGCGGCTGAGGCCGCGCTTTTTCATGACATGAATGACAGCCCTCAGCGCGGCAGAACCGTCGAGCCCATCAGAAATTCATCGACGCTACGCGCCGCCTGCCGGCCTTCACGGATAGCCCACACCACGAGGGACTGTCCGCGCCGCATGTCGCCGCAGGCGAATATTTTTTCCTGTGAGGATTTGTAATCCCGGATATTCGCAGCAACATTACCGCGCCCATCGAGCGTGACGCCCAACTCGTCAAGCATGCCGTCCTTCACCGGCGAGACAAATCCCATGGCGAGCAGCACGAGATCAGCCGGAATTTCAAACTCGGACCCTTCAATCGGTTTCAGCTTGTCATCAACACGCGAAACGATGAGCTTTTTCACCTGCCCCTTGGCGCCCTCAAACCGCGTGGTGGTGACTGCGAAGTCGCGCTCGGCGCCCTCTTCATGGGACGAGGAGGTGCGCAGCTTCAGCGGCCAGTTCGGCCAGCTCAGCGGCTTGTTTTCTTTCTCCGGCGGCTTCGGCATGATTTCAAGCTGCGTGACAGACAATGCGCCCTGCCGGATCGATGTGCCGATGCAATCGGAGCCAGTGTCGCCGC
Organism: Beijerinckiaceae bacterium; assembly: GCA_051648665.1. Lineage (GTDB taxonomy): Bacteria > Pseudomonadota > Alphaproteobacteria > Rhizobiales > Beijerinckiaceae > Terrirubrum. Next base: position 2,695 of record JBOFFO010000247.1, read on the forward strand.
CGCCGATCACCACGACGCGCTTGCCGCCCGCCAGGATCGGATTGACATTGTCGAGCGGTTCTTCGCCAACGCGGCGGTTCTGCTGCGGCAGAAATTCCATCGCGAAATGAATCCCCGCCAGATCGCGGCCGGGAATGGCGAGATCGCGTCCATGCTCGGCGCCGCCGGCAAGGATCACCGCATCATGGGAATCTGCCAGTTCCTTTACCGGGCGCGTAACGCCGATATGCTCTTCATAATGGAAGGTGACGCCTTCCTTTTCCATCTGCGCGACACGGCGGTCGATCAGATGCTTTTCCATTTTGAAATCGGGGATGCCATAGCGCAACAGGCCGCCGGCCTTGCGGTGTTTTTCATAGACATGCACATCATGCCCGGCGCGCGCCAACTGCTGGGCCGCTGCAAGGCCTGCCGGACCTGAACCGACAACCGCGACCTTCTTTCCGGTCTTGTGCGCGGAAATCTGCGGCTGGATCCACCCCTCTTTCCATGCCCGGTCAACACTGGCGCATTCGATGGTCTTGATGGTGACTGGCGTGTCTTCCAGATTCAGCGTGCAGCTCGCCTCGCACGGTGCGGGGCAGACGCGGCCCGTGAATTCAGGAAAATTGTTTGTCGAATGCAGGTTGCGCGACGCCTCTTCCCATTCGTTATTGTAAACCAGATCGTTCCAGTCCGGGATCTGGTTGTTCACCGGGCAGCCGGTGTGACAATAGGGAATACCGCAATTCATGCAGCGCGCCGCCTGATCGCGCGTGCCTTCCTCCGACAGCGGAATCACAAATTCCTTGTAGTGACGGATGCGGTCCGAGGCCGGCGCATATTTCCGGTCCTGCCGGTCGATTTCGAGAAAGCCTGTGACCTTGCCCATATTCACACCACCTGATTTTATCGCAGCACGACGGCAGTGCCGGAGGCAGCCACCATGAGAAGCCCGCCCTTGTCGAGCGTAATGGATTCAAAATCGTAATCGACGCCAACGACAGCATTGGCGCCCAGCTTGCGCGCCTGTTCCATCATGTCTTCCAGCGCTTCCTGACGGGCCCCGGAAATCACGCGCTCATAAGATGCAGCACGGCCGCCGACGATGTCACGGATGGACGCAAACCAGTCACGGAACACGTTTGCGCCCATAATCGCCTCGCCCGATACGATGCCGCGATACTCAACAATGGTCCGCCCTT
>JBOFFO010000248.1:0-11354 GCA_051648665.1 Beijerinckiaceae bacterium
CTGTTGGCGATGGGCTGGCGCACCGGCAGGGCGCGCACCGTTTTTTTCAACCGCGTGGCGGCGCCAAGCAATCCTTGCACACGCTTGAGCGCGGCATCGAACTGCACGGCGTTCGGATCGTTGATCGGCACGAGCGGGCCGCCGACAGCGCCGTCCTTCGCCTTGCCTTGCAGGGCATCCGGCATGGCCGTGATCTTCTCGGCATTGACGCCCACATCAGCCAGCAGATTGCGCAAGCGCGCCACCTGCTGGCGCGAACGGTTTTCGAGCGAGATGATGGTCGCAGTGTTTGCAGCCTCAATGGAATCGAGCGCCTTGCCAATGCTGCTGATGCGCTCGCGCATTTCGACGCTGTCACGGTCCCGGTTCTGCTCGCTGCTGCGCAGGGGTGAACCGCGCAAGGGCAGGGTTTCGACCAGCGGCGTCGGCTTTGCCGGCGCGGTAAATCCAAGGGCTGCAGCAGGGACCGGCGGCTGGCCTGACAGAACCGGCGGGGTGACGCCGGCGGGCGCCTTGCGGGCAGACGAAATGCCACCGGCGTCAGTCGCACCCATGTCAGCACTGGCGATGCCAGCGTTGCGTGCGATCATCGCCACCATGGCGCTGCGGGATTCCAGTTGCGACTGCCGCGTCATCAGATCGGCGACGCGGGCTTCCACCGTGTCCTGATCAATCACCTGACGGCTGGCGAGACGGTCCACATGGGTGCGCAGGGCCGTGATACGCTCCTCATAGGCATATTGGTTTTCCACCTGGCGGCTGATGAGCCGCGCCGCGAGATCGTCACGCATCACGATAAAGGTGGTGGCGCCTGCGGCCCACAAGCTGGTCAGCCCGGTCATCAGACCCAAGGTGACAAAGGTAGCGCGACGCACGCGCATGGTCCCCGCCGGCTCTGGGGGAAGCACGCCTTTGGTACGCTTGAAACCGGAAAGCGCAACGCCACTGTTTACCGGACTCATGACCCAACAACTCCGCTACATGGCGGCATTAGAAATTGTTAGGGTTAATAATCCGCTAGCGCGCGGCGTTACCGGGCCACGGGCCTGTCCTTAGAAGGCGGACTTAGTGGGGTGTTCAGCCCAAAGCCTTGGCGGCAGCGAGCACCTCTTCAGCATGGCCCGGCACCTTCACCTTGCGCCAGACCTGCGCGATCTTGCCCTTGCCGTCGATCAGGAAGGTGGTGCGCTCCACGCCCATATATTTGCGGCCATACATGCTTTTTTCGGCCCAGACCCCATAGGCTTCGAGCATGCCCTTGTCCTCATCGGAGGCGAGCGGAAAGGCGAGGCCATGCTTGGCCTTGAACTTGTCATGGCTGGCCGGGGAGTCCGGCGAAACGCCGATGATCTCGGTATTGGCGGCGGCAAACTGCTTGCGCAGCCCGTTGAACGCGATGGCCTCGGCGGTGCAGCCGCTGGTATCGTCCTTGGGATAGAAATACAGCACGACGTTCTTGCCCTTCAGGTCCGCCAGCCTGATTTTTGACCCGGCATCGCCCGGCAATGTGAAGGCCGGCGCCTTTTCTCCTGCTTCCAGAGCCATCGCCTTCCCCCCACGTCATTGTTTCGGCAGATTTCTGCTATTCCTCGCTAGAGGATTCGCCGTCCGTACGCCAAGGGCCGGCATTCACGACTTCTTGCGTTGCGCCAAAGGGAGACAGGGCCTGCCTGCCTGATTGTCCCGCCTGTGGCTGGTGATGAGGGCTATCCGGCACGATGGATGCGACCGCGCCTGAGACAAGGCTGCAGCCTGCACAGGATCAGCCATCCGCTCACGCGGAAGGCATCACTGCGCCTGTGCCGACTGCGCGGAAAGGACGCGGCCCCATCTTGCGCCGCCTGCTTCTGTCGCTCGCCTTGCTCGGCGTCCTTACGGGCGGCGTCGCCGCATGGGGCGTGCGCTATGGGGCGGGCTATCTGCCTTCAGGCTTCGTCCGCGAACGCATCATTGAGGCTGTGACGCAAGCCATTGGCGGGCGCGGGCAGGTTCAGGTGAGCCAGGCGCGGGTGCGCCGTTCCGAGGAAGGGCAGAGGCTGTTCGTCGAAGATTTTTCAATCACGGGGCGAGACGGGCAGGTCGTTCTGGTTGCGCCGCGGGCGGAACTTGATTTCGACGTGATGAAGCTGCTGTTCGGCGGCGATGCCGTGCGCACCATCGCATTGCGCGATCTGAGCGTGCGTCTGGTGATGAGCCGCGAAGGCCGGTTGTCAATCCTGAACGAGGATATCGGCGGCGCCAGCGCAGGTGTCGTGGCGGGCAAAGAGTTGGCACAGACCGATGTGCGCACAGTGTTCGGCGCGCTCGGCGCTGCCTTGTCGGGGCAGGGGGCGATGATCAGCGGCCTCGATCATTTTGCCCTGCGCAATGGCAAGCTCGTGATCGACGACCCGACCCACAATACGCAACTCATTTATTCAAACCTTTCGGTGCAATTCGCTGAACGCCAGCAGGACCGGCGAGAAATTCATATCGGTGCCGAGCGCAACGGCCGTGCATGGTCAGTGCAGGCGCGGCTTGTGGCGGATACCCCGCAAGAAAAAGAAATCGCCGTTCATGTGGATCGCTTGCCTCTGGAGGACGTGGCCTATCTGACGCGGGCTGCGCTCGATGAAGCATCCACCATGCCGTTCAATGGGGACATCACGATCGCGCTGAACGCGGATGGCCAGGTGTCGGGCTGGCGCGCTGCGATGGAAGGCAAGGGACATGCCCGTCTCACAGGTTCCGATTCCGGCAACGCACTCGAGTCCGTGATGCTCAAGGCGGACTGGTCTGCGCGCACACAGACGCTGCGCGTTTCTGAACTTTCGGCCAGCGCTGGGCCCAACGGGCTACGCATCAGCGGCGAGGCAGTGCGCGATGGCGACATCCATCGGATTGCCATCACAGATGGCATGCTGCGACGCGCCTTGCCGGGTGCGGCGGGCGGCGCGTTGACGCTCGACAGTATCACAGGCGACGCCGTGGCGGCTGCAACGGGCGAGATTTCCGTGACAAGGCTGCGACTTTCCGGCCCTGACATTGCGGTTGATCTCGATGGTGTCTGGCCTGCGGCGCGCGAAGCCCCGGCGATCGTCAATCTCCGCGCCGGCGCGTTTGAATCCGCTTTCGGCATCGCCCTGTGGCCGCGCCAACTCGCGCCGGAGGCGCATGCCTATGTGACATCGCGGCTGGAGAAAGGCCGGTTCGACAGCATGTCCATGCGCGTCACTATCGATCCGGCAGCGCGGGCCGCGTTTGTCAACGGCTCGGATGATGGCAATGTCCATGTGAAGCTCGAAACATCGGCGCGCGGTGCGCGGTTACGCGCAATCGATGATTTTCCGGTGCTCAGCATGGAGCAACTGTCTGTGCTGGTGGACGGGTCGCGCGTCGTTGCAACGACCCCGCGTGCAACGATTCCGACGACGCATAATACAACAGCAACGGTCAGTAACCTGAAATTCGATTGCAACTGCGTTTATGAAAATCCGGTGGCGACAATTCATTTTCGCGCCACGGGTACTGCGGAACCCTTGTTTGATCTGTTCGATACGCCACTGCTCAAGGCGGTGAATCCGGAACTTGATGAGATTGATGCTGAGGCGGGTACTGTCGATCTTGCTTTTGCGATCGTCGTTCCCCAACTCGCGCAACCGAAATTGCCGGACATTCAGATCCGGTTTGCTGGGCAGCTCAACAATCTGTCTGTAACCGGCGCAGTGCCGGACCAGAAGCTCACAGGCTTGAACGCGACGCTCAATCTTGATGCGACTGGCTTCGCACTGAAAGCTCAAGGCCGCATTGCCGATGCGCCTGCCACGCTCGATGTGCGGCGGCCGGCCCGCGAACCGGGTGAGGCCGCGATTACCGTGACGCTCGACGATGCGGCGAGGGCGAAGCAAAATATCGGCACGGGCGCAGCGTTGAGTGGTCCGGTGCCAGTGAAATTCACGCAAGCGTTCGGCGCTGCAAAGCACAAGCGTATCCGCGTGGAAGCAGACCTGACCCGTGCGGCTGTCAACGGGTTGTTTCCGGGGTGGATGAAGCCTGCGGGCAGGCCGGGAAAGTTGTCGTTCGCGATGATGGCGGGCCGGACGCGCGATGATGTCGATTTAAGTGATTTTCTCGCCGAGAGCGCCGGGTTCAGCCTGCGCGGGCAGGTCACGCTCGGAAAGGACAAGCGTTTGCGCAGTGCGCGCATTGCGCAGGCGCGGATGTCACCCGGCGATGATATGCGCGTTGACCTCGACCGGCAGGGGAGCGTGCTGAAAATCGTGGCGCGCGGCAATCATCTCGATGTGCGCCCTTTTCTGAAAGGCCTTTATGAAGCTGGCGGCAAGGCCAATAACGTTGATCCCGTTGATCACGACATCGATGTGCGTGCGAATATCCTGACAGGACACAATGGCGAGGCCATCACCGGCGCTGAATTTCGTATGGTGCGGCGCGGCAGCGAGCTGCGTCAATTTTCGCTTTCTGGAAAAATCGGCGGCGCTGATCTGAAAGGCAGCCTGCAAAACGGCAAGCTGCTGCTGCTCTCCGGCAATGCTGGCGGCACGTTGCGGTTCATCGACCTGTATCGCCGCATGAATGGCGGGGCGATGACGCTGCAATCGTCAGTCGATGCCAGACGCCAAGATGGCGAACTGATCGTGCAAAATTTCGCCTTGCGCGATGAACCGGCGCTGCGCCGCGTCACAGCCGATGGGCCGCCAGCCGCAGCGGGCGAGGAAGAGAAAGTGCAGCGCCGCGCGATTGCGGGTGGAAAATCGGACGTGCCGTTTGAGCGGATGCGCGTCGATTTCGTGCGCAGCGATGGACGCCTCGATATTCGCGAGGGGTTGCTGCTGGGGCCGATTGTCGGTGTGACGATGGAAGGCATCGTCGATGCGCCGCGTGACCGGGTGAACATGACGGGCACTTATGTGCCTGCCTTCGGTCTTAATAACGCTCTGGCGAAAATCCCGGTGGTTGGACTGTTTCTCGGCGGGCCGCAGACGGGCAGCCTGTTCGGCGTCAATTTCAAGGTTTCTGGCGCGTTCAGCGCGCCGACGGTGTCGGTCAATCCGCTCTCGGCGGTTGCGCCGGGGTTCTTGCGGAAATTCTTCGAATTCCGGAAGGAAAGTCTGGAAGGCGCGCGGGTCTACCGCATGCCGGACACGGCGGCAGGCAACCAGTAAAGCTGCCACCAGCTTTAATCATGCCCGTGATAGCGATGGGCTGTCTGTGCGATGGCTGTGCCGTCCAGCGCTTATTCCGCTTTCAGCAGCACATGCTTTTTCTTGCCGAACGACAATTTGATCGCGCCATCGGCATTAGCATCGGCGGCTGACAACAGCCGGTTCGGATCGTTGACCGTTTGATCATTGACGCGCAGACCGCCGCTTTGAATCTGGCGGCGGGCTTCGCCATTGGATGCGACGAGGCCCGCTTTGACGAAGGCATTCAACACGCCCATTCCTGCCGCGAGTTCCGCCGTGCCGATTGTAATGCTTGGCAAAGTCGATGCGGCTGCGCCTTCTTCGAAAGTCTTGCGCGCGGTTTCCGCCGCCGCTTCTGCCGCTTCGCGGCCATGGACCAGTGCGGTGGCTTCCGTGGCGAGGATTTTCTTGGCGTCGTTGATGTCAGCGCCCTGCAATGCTTCGAGCCGGGTAATTTCCGTCATCGGCAGCACTGTAAAGCGGCGCAGGAAGCGGCCGACATCGGCATCTTCGGTGTTGCGCCAGTATTGCCAGTACTCATAGGCGCTGAGCATGTCGGCATTGAGCCACACCGCGCCGGATGCCGTTTTGCCCATCTTCGCGCCGGATGATGTGGTGAGCAGCGGCGTCGTCAGCGCATACAGCTGATGCGTGCCCATGCGCCGCCCGAGATCGATGCCGTTGATGATGTTGCCCCACTGGTCAGAACCGCCCATCTGCAGATTGCAGCCGGTGCGCTTTGACAACTCAACAAAATCGTAAGCCTGCAGCACCATGTAATTAAATTCGATGAAGCTCATCTCATGCTCGCGTTCGAGACGGAGCCTGACGGAATCCATCGCGAGCATGCGGTTGACACTGAAATGCCGGCCGACATCGCGCAGCATCTCGATCCAGTTCAGCTTTGTCAGCCATTCTGCATTGTCGAGCATAATGGCGTCCTGCGCACCTGTCCCGAATTTCAGGAAGCGGGAGAATACGCCCTTGATCTTATCCTTGTTAAAATCAATGTCTTCGATGGTCAGAATTTTCCGCGTTTCATCGCGCCCGGACGGATCGCCCACCCGCGTGGTGCCGCCGCCCATCAGTGCAATCGGCTTGTTGCCGGTTTCGCCGAGCCAATGCAGCATCATGATCTGGATCAGATGCCCGACATGCAGGGACGGCGCGGTGCAATCAAAGCCGATATAGCCAATCGCCTTGCCCTTTTGAGCCAGCGCATCCAGCCCCTCAAAGTCGGAGCATTGATGGATGAAGCCGCGCTCGGTGAGGATGCGCAGGAAATCGGATTTCGGCGTGAAGGACGACATGGTTATTCTCAGTGACGGGCGGGCGCGAATGCCCCAGCGTTATGAACGGCGGCTGCCCTGCTTGCGGGGCACAATGTTGGCGAGGCGCTTGTCGAGATAGCCGCCGACGACGCCGACCAGCTCATCGACCTTGTTCTCGAAGAAGTGGTTCGCGCCCTCGACCGTCTCATGCTCCAGCACGATGCCTTTTTGCACCTTGACCTTCTCGATCACGCTGATCACCTCCTTGGCCGGAGCGACGCGGTCTTCCGACCCGTGCACGAACAGTCCCGATGAGGGGCAGGGCGCGAGGAAGGTGAAATCGAAGCGGTTGGCGGGGGCGGCGATGGAAATAAACCCTTCCACCTCCGGGCGGCGCATCAGCAGCTGCATGCCGATCCAGGCGCCAAACGACACGCCGGCGATCCAGCAGGCGCGCGCATCCGGGTTAAGCGCCTGCGCCCAGTCCATAGCGGCAGCCGCATCCGACAATTCGCCCGCGCCGTGGTCGAACACGCCCTGGCTGCGGCCGACGCCGCGGAAGTTAAAGCGCAGAACGGCGAAATCGCGCTGCGCGAAGGCGTAGTAGAGATTGTAGATGATCTGGTTGTTCATCGTCCCGCCAAACTGCGGATGCGGGTGCAGCAGCAGCGCAATCGGCGCGCCCTTTTTCTTGGCGGGGTGGTAGCGTCCTTCGAGGCGGCCATCAGGGCCGTTGAAGATAACCTCAGGCATGGGTGCCAATCTTCCGATTTGGCGGGGAGTCGGTGGTGATCCGGCTTGAACTGCGGCGGATCACGCCCTAGAAAGTATTAGAATGTTTCTAGAGCACTCGCTCCGCGTGTGAATGCGTTGAAATTCGCGCGCTGGTTGCAGGTGCTTCCGGCGGCGGTTCGGCGCTTCGTTAGCATACCCTGCGGGGTGAAATGCAAGAAAAAGCGCACATCGCAGGTTTGAGGGGGAAAATGGCGGGAGGTGTCCGTCTGTATTTCGATCATAACGCCTCGTCGCCGCTGCGCCCGGCGGCGCGGTCTGCCATGCTGCGCGCGCTTGATGCAGCCGGTAATCCTTCTTCGATTCACGCCGAGGGTCGTGCCGCGCGCGCCATCATAGAACAAGCGCGGGCGCAGGTGGCAGCCGCTGTTGGCGGGCGGGCGCAGGATGTGGTGTTCACCTCCGGCGCGACGGAGGGGCTGAATGCGCTGCTGCGGCCGGGTGTGATTCCAACGACGGGTCCACAGCGCCTGGCACATTTCCTTATCGGCGAGACCGAACATGCAGCGGTGCTGGACGGCCACGGCTTCGCGTCAGAAGCGGTGACGCCGATCCCGGTTGATGCCAGCGGGCTATATGACATGCACACGCTGGAAAGTGCGCTGGAGAAGGTGCGTGACGGCGGTGTTTTTGCATCCGCGCTTGTAGTGCTTCAGGCGGCCAACAGCGAAACCGGCGTTCTGCAGCCGCTCGAAGCCGTCGGGCGACTGACCGCATCGGCTGGCGCACCGTTGATTGTCGATGCCGTGCAGGTCATCGGCAAGATGCCTTTCAATCTGGCGACCTGCAGCGCGGCTGCCATCGTGATCTCTGCGCACAAGTTTGGTGGCCCCAAAGGTGTGGGCGCCATCGTTTTCAATGGCGACAGGCTGCGCTTCGGCCGCGCGCTGATTGCCGGAGGCGGGCAGGAGATGCGCCGCCGCGCCGGCACGGAAAATGTCGCGGCCATTGCCGGCATGGGCGAGGCTCTTGCGGAGGCTGTGCGCGACGTGGCGCAAGTTTCGGCCCGGCAGATCGCCCTGCGTGGCCAGATCGAGCAGGGCATCTTGCAGATCGCGCCAGACGCCATGATTTTCGGTCGTGATGCGCCGCGGCTGCCGAATACAACCCTTGTTGCGATTCCCGGACTGAAAGCGGAAACGCTGCTGATGGCCTTCGACATTGCCGGCATCGCTCTGTCCTCCGGTTCGGCCTGCTCGTCGGGCAAGGTTGGCCGTTCGCATGTGCTGGCAGCGATGGGCGTTGCACCAGAACTGGCCGAGGGCGCGTTGCGCATTTCGACCGGATGGACCACCACGCAAGCGGATGCAGCGCAGTTTCTCGCGCAGTTCGCTGCGATCATCACCCCTTTCTTGCAACGGAGAAACCGGCGCGCGGCGTGACGCCAGCCCCCGCGCCGGGCAGGAGCCGGACCTTGAATCCGGACAAACCTGGAGACTGACATGGCCGCAGTAAAAGAGACGATCGATACGGTTCGCGAAATCGATGTCGATCAATATAAGTGGGGCTTCTCGACCGAAATCGAGATGGAGAAGGCCCCCAAGGGCATCTCGGAAGAGACCGTCCGGTTAATCTCGGCGAAGAAAAATGAGCCGCAATGGCTGCTCGACTGGCGGCTTGACGCCTATCGCCGCTGGGTGACCATGACCGAGCCGACATGGGCGCGGGTCGATTATCCGAAAATCGACTATCAGGATATTTATTACTACGCCGCGCCGAAGTCGAACCCGGCACCGAAGTCGCTGGATGAAATCGATCCGGCCATTCTGGAAACCTACAAGAAGCTCGGCATTCCGCTGGGCGAAGTGGAGGTGCTGGAAGGCGTGCAGGAACGGCGCGTGGCGGTCGATGCGGTGTTCGATTCTGTTTCGGTGGCGACCACGTTCAAGGAAGAGCTGGCCAAGGCCGGCGTGCTGTTCATGCCGATTTCGGAAGCGGTGCATGCGCACCCCGAACTGGTGCAGAAATATCTCGGTTCGGTTGTGCCGGTGACCGATAATTATTTTGCGACGCTGAACAGCGCAGTCTTCTCCGATGGCTCGTTTGTCTATATTCCACCGGGTGTGAAATGCCCGATGGAGCTTTCGACCTATTTCCGCATCAACGAAAAGAATACCGGCCAGTTCGAGCGCACACTGATCATCGCCGACAAGGGGTCATATGTCAGCTATCTTGAGGGCTGCACGGCGCCCAAGCGCGATGAAAACCAGCTCCATGCAGCGGTGGTCGAACTCGTTGCCCATGATGACGCCGAAATTAAATATTCGACGGTGCAGAACTGGTATCCCGGCGACAAGGATGGCAAGGGCGGCATCTACAACTTCGTGACCAAGCGCGGCGATTGCCGTGGCGCGCACTCGAAAATTTCGTGGACACAGGTGGAAACCGGTTCTGCCATCACCTGGAAATATCCGAGCTGCATCTTGCGTGGAGACCATTCGCGTGGCGAATTTTATTCCATCGCCATTTCCAATGGCATGCAGCAGGTTGATAGCGGCACCAAGATGATCCATCTCGGCAAGAACACGACGAGCCGCATCATCTCCAAGGGCATATCGGCAGGCAGATCGCAGAACACCTATCGCGGATTGGTTTCGGCGCACCGCAAGGCGTCGAATGCGCGCAACTTCACGAATTGCGATTCATTGCTGATTGGCAATGATTGCGGCGCGCATACCGTACCCTATATCGAGAGCAAGAACGCCTCCGCGACGTTTGAGCATGAAGCGACGACATCGAAGGTGTCGGAAGAGCAGCTGTTCTACTGCATGCAGCGCGGGCTTTCGGCCGAGGATGCAACGGCGCTGATCGTGAACGGATTCGTCAAGGATGTGCTCCAGCAACTGCCGATGGAATTTGCGGTCGAAGCGCAAAAGCTCATCTCGATCTCGCTCGAAGGCAGCGTCGGCTGACGCCACTCAAATCTCCAATCGCGCCGCAGGATTTGCGCGCTTATCAAAACGGACCATACTCATGCTCGATATTCGCAATCTCACCGTCAAAATCGCTGACGAGGACAAGATCATCCTCAACGGCCTTACCCTGAAGGTGAAAGCCGGGGAAGTCGCCGCCATCATGGGGCCGAACGGCTCTGGCAAATCGACGCTGTCTTATGTCATCGCCGGCAAACCGGATTATGAAGTTCTGGACGGCGATATTCTGCTCAATGGTGAAAGCATTCTGGAGATGGAGCCGGATGAGCGCGCCGCTGCCGGGCTTTTCCTTGCGTTCCAGTATCCGATGGAAATTCCCGGCGTCGCCACCATGACCTTCCTGAAGGCGGCGATGAATGCGCAGCGCAAGACGCGCGGCGAGGCCGAATACACCACGCCGGAATTCGTCAAGGCCGTGCATGCCGCTGCAGATTCCCTTGGCATTCCGCGCGACATGCTGCGCAGGCCGGTCAATGTCGGATTTTCCGGCGGCGAAAAGAAACGCATGGAAATCTTGCAAATGACACTGCTTGAGCCGAAAATGGCGATTATGGACGAGACGGATTCCGGCCTCGACATCGACGCGCTGAAGATCGTTGCGCAAGGCGTCAATGCACGGCGCGATCCGAAGCACGCCTTCCTCGTCATCACCCATTATCAGCGCTTGCTCGATTATATCGTGCCGGACACCGTGCATGTGATGGCGCAGGGCCGCATCGTGCAAAGCGGCGACAAAACGCTGGCGCATGAGCTGGAAAAGAGCGGCTACGCCCAGTTTGTCGGCAAGGCGGCGTGAGGCGGATATGGCAGCGAATTTGAAACTCGTGCGCACCGACGCCGAGGAGGCGCTTGCTGGCGCATTTGATGCGGCGCTGGCAGCCGATGCGGGTCCATCCGGCAAGCCGAGCAATCTGGGCGCACCGTCTGTGATCGACGCGCGCAAAAAAGCGATGGCCGCCTTTTTGCGCGACGGTTTGCCAAACCGCCGGGTTGAGGCGTGGAAATATACCGATCTGCGCGCACTGTTGAAGCGCGTGCCGCCGCTTCCGCCGGAGAAAGATCCCGCGCGGTTTGATGCTGCGAAGGCTGTCACGCCCGCCATTGATTTGCCGGGCGTGCCGGTGTTGCGCAGCGTTGATGGTACTTTCTTGCCGGAAGCCTCGACTCCGAAG